>JBFYTD010000142.1:0-6030 GCA_041300885.1 Anaerolineae bacterium
TCCGCTTGGTCAGCGGCGCCACGGCTTCGGCCACTTTGTAGTCGCCCAGCGCGAAGACCGGAATCATCGCGTCCTCGATCCAGCACAGGGCCTCAGGTGGCTTCATGTGCCAGTTGGTGGGACAGGAGGAGAGCACCTCGACCAGGCTCAGCCCCAGCCCCGCCATCTGCACCTGAAACGCCGTCTTGATGGCAGCCTTGGTCTTGTTGACGTTGGCCACGTCATGTACCGAGCGCCGCACCACGTAGACCGCGCCGGCAATGGTGCTGATCAGCTCCGCTACGTGCATGGGCTGGCCCACCAGATCGACGTTGCGTCCATAGGGGCTGGACGTGGTCACTTGGCCGGCCAGGGAGGTGGGCGCCATCTGGCCGCCGGTCATGCCGTAGGTGGCGTTGTTGACGAAGATCACGGTCAGGTTCTCGCCGCGGCCCGCCGCGTGGATGATCTCGTTGGTGCCGATGGCGGCCAGGTCGCCGTCGCCTTGGTAGGTGAAGACGATCTTGTCCGGCTGGATGCGCTTCAGCCCGGTGGCCATGGCCGGCGCGCGACCGTGGGGCGCCTCGCAGCCGTCCACGTTGAAGTAGTTGTACGCGAAGACGGCGCAGCCCACCGGCGCCACCAAGAGGGTACGCTCGCGGATGCCTAGCTCGTCGATCACCTCGGCGATCAAGCGATGGATCAGGCCGTGGGTGCAGCCGGGGCAATAATGGGTGGTGATATCGACCAACGCATCGGGACGATGGTAGACCACCTCGAACTCGGACAGATCAAGAGTTGTCATGGCAGGTCTCCTCCGTTACGTCCTGGCGCGGCCGGCCATAGCCGAGGTCGCCGTGGTTTGTTGAGCGCTGCTGCCGGGCTGGCTGGCCGGCAGCGACATCAGCCGGTCGATCTGCTCGCTGACCTCGTCGGGCAGCGGCACCATGCCGCCCGTGCGGCCGTAGAAGTCGACGGGCGCACGGCCGGCCACGGCCTCCCGCACGTCGTGCAGCATCTGGCCGGCGTTCATCTCCACCACCAGGATGCGCTGCACCTGCCCGGCCAACTGGTACAGTCGCTGTTCGGGGAAGGGCCACAGGCTGATGGGCCGCAGCAGGCCGACCTTGAGGCCGGCGCGGCGGGCGGCTCGCAGGGCCGACTTGCAGATGCGGCCCGTGGTGCCAAAGGCCACCAGCAGCAGCTCGGCGTCGTCTGTCAGATCCTCTTCCCAGCGCACCTCGTTGCTTTGAACTTTGGCCAGCCGCGCCTGCAGGCGCAGGTTGGTCTGTTCCAGCCCCTCGGGGGTCAGGTTCAGGGAGGTCAGGATGCGGTTCTTGCGGTCCTTAGCCCCGCGCAGCGCCCAGTCGGGCCGCTCCGCTTCGCTCATCGTCTCACGCCAGGGGGGCAGTTCCACCGGCTCCATCATCTGGCCAATGGCGCCGTCGGCCAGGATCACCACCACGGTGCGGTATTTCTCGGCCAGGCTGAATGATTCGTAGGTCAGGTCGACCGCCTCCTGCACCGTGGAGGGCGCCAGCACCAGGGCGTGGTAGTCGCCGTGGCCCAGCGATTTGGTCATCTGGAAGTAGTCGCTTTGGCTGGGCTGGATGTTGCCCAGGCCCGGCCCGCCGCGCATGACGTCGACCAACACGGCCGGGACCTCGGTGCCGGCGATGTAGCTCAATCCCTCCATCATCAGGCTGATGCCTGGGCTGGAGGAGGAACTCATGGTACGCGCGCCGCCGCAGGCTGCGCCGTAGACCATGTTGACGGCAGCCAGCTCGCTCTCGGCTTGCAGGAAGACTCGCCCGGGGTATTTGGGCATCTCCCGCGCCATGTACTCCAACAGCTCGGTTTGAGGGGTGATGGGATAGCCAAAATAGGCTTCGACCCCGGCTCGCAGCGCCGCCTCGGCGATCGCCTCGTTGCCTTTCCATAGCTCCTTTGCCATCGAAAGCCTCCTTCCCTTAAGCTACCAGGGCCATAGCGGCCGGCGCACGGGATGCCTTGGCCGCAGCGGGTAGACGATAGACGGTCAGAACTGCGTCCGGGCAGATCACCGCACACAGGGTGCAGCCGGTACACTTGCCTTCAGGGTCGAGCAGGAAGGCCGGCCGGTAGCCGCGCGTGTTGTAGCCGTCGGCCATGGCCAGTACATGTTGGGGACAGACTGTGGTACACAACTCGCAGCCTTTGCAGCGGTTGGTGTCAATAACAACAGTGCCTCGAGCCATTCCAATACCTCCACGTCGTTGTGGTGTGCGGCAGCGTTGCCGCTTAGGTTTGACTTTGTGCAGGATGATCTTGCAAGATCATCCTGCGACTACGGTATGCTCATCCTTCAAGGGCCGCATCGAGCTCGTGCTCTTGCGTCAATAAATGAATCAGGCAGCCCAGCATGTCGGTGATCGTAACCATGCCCACCACGTGGTCGCCGCCGTCGACGTCAACCACCGGCAGGCCGCCGATCTTGTGTTCGCGCAGCCGCAGAGCTGCATCGGCTACAGGGGTGGATGGCTGGACCGTGATCGGATCGGGGGTCATACACGATCGCACCTTGATCGCCTCCAGCAGGAAGTCGCTGTACCAGCGCTCGCGCAGCACCAGTGGAGAGTTGGTGGCCTGGCGCAGATCGCGGTCGGTGACGATCCCGACCAATTTGTCATCCTCGACCACTGGCAAGCGGCGGAAGCCATGCTGCCGCATCAACTCAATTGCGGCGCCGATGGAACTGGTTGGAGCGACTGTAATGACCTCTGAGGTCATGATGTTGCCGACTAACATGTCCTTGTACCTCGTGAGACTGAAACTGGGCAGCTCCGATTGAGCGCTGTTTGAGTCTATTATACCCCATCTTGAGCGGAATGCACCATGACCGGCGTCATACTTTTCGACTGAAACGAGGTAAATTTGCAGTTGCGCCAGTCTGCGGCCAACAAAATGGCTCTGGTACGCCAGGCGTTCCAGAGCCAAATCCGGTCAGCGACTCTCTCAATGTTACAAGCATGCCGGGCGAATGCCCGATATGTGCTCGACATTGGCCGGCGCCCGCGTAGTTGCCCCAACCTCAGCCGAGATAGTAGGTGAGGTGCTGCAGATGTACGGCCGGGTCGATCTGCTCGACGCGGATGCTCGACGGCGCAATCAGGGAGATCGGAGCATAGTTGAGCAGCGCCATAGCACCTGCGCTGATCAGCGTGTTGGCCACTGCCTGAGCTGCCTCGGCGGGCACTGCGATGATGCCGATCTTCCAGCCCGCTTCACTGACGCGGCCCTCCAGAGCAGCCACGTCTTCGACGACCAAACCGCCCGGCATCGCGTTGCCGATCTTGCTTGTATCCTGGTCAAAGGCGGCGGCAATGCGAAAGCCGCGGCCGGCAAACCCTTTGTAGCTGGCCAGCGCATGGCCCAGATCGCCCGCGCCTACCAACACCACATCCCACATGCGATCAACGTGCAGGATTTCTTTAAGGTTGTTCTCCAGGTAACGGATTTCGTAGCCGGTTCCCTGCTTGCCAAACTCGCCAAAGTGCGATAAGTCCTTGCGGATCTGCGCAGAGCTTATGCCCAGCCGGTCGCCCAGTTCCTGAGACGACGTGATTTCACGATTGTCCGCCTTGAGAAAAGTCAATGCTCTCAAGTAGATGGGCAACCGTCCTACGACGATATCGGGGACCTGTCTGTCCTCCATAGGTGCCTGCCTCCTTAACTACGAACCGTCTCCCGGCTTGTCCGGGATTTGTGAAGCCACATAGCGCTAGTCTATCACGAGTTGATCGTTTGTGCAACTTTCGACAAAAGAGTTTCAAGGCTGTTGCCAGATCACTTCAGGACTTGACTTTTACTGTGACGTATGGAACATTTCGGCATGGCTATTCTCTGCTTTCTTCATCAAAATGCGAGGTAAGGTCATGCAGGATACCGTAACTTCTTCTCCCAACAGTCTGGCTTTGCTGATCAGCATCATCGACAGGCCGCGGGCGGCGCTGTCGGCAGTACTGGCCCACCCGCGTTGGAAGTGGCTACTGCCGGCAGTGATCTGCCTGGCGGCCAGCGCGCTCTTGCTGCTGGTCAGCGCCGAAGGGCTGAGCCAGCAGACGGCGCAGCAACAGGCGGCTGCCATGCAGGCGCTGGAAGACCAGATGCAGACGATGACCGAGGCCCAACGCGCGCAGATGCGCGAGCAGATGGCTACCTTCACCAGTCCCTTGTTTCTGGGCCTGACCAGCTTTGCCGCCAGCGCCATCGGCCTGCTCATCGGCTGGCTGCTGGGCGCAGGCATCCTCTATGTTGGCCTGGCCATTGGCGGCAATGGAGGAAGCTACGCCCCGCTGGTGGCGGCCATGAGCTGGACCTGGCTGCCCTTTGCGCTGCGCGACCTGGTCAGCGCTGGCTGGACTGTCGCAACAGGCGCCGTGCGAGTCAACCCTGGCCTCAGCTATTTCGTCGCTACCGGCGACAGCGTGGCCGATGCCCGCAACCCGCTGTGGCTGCTGGCAGGCCCGGTAGACCTGTTCTGGCTGTGGCACCTGGTCCTGATCTATGCGTTGGTCAAGGCGGCCCGGCCGCGCGGCGGCGCGCTGGGACTAACCATCGTCTATGCGCTGATCTACCTGGCTGTTCGGGTGGGGCCCGCTCTGTTGGCCGGGGCGCTGTCCTTTGGCCTGTAGCGCCGTAAAGGCGCAAGCAGGTCGGCGGCATCCCGTAGCGCAATCCGCCGGATTGCGTGTGTTTGGACAATCCAGCGGATTGTCCCACGATAGGCGTCGTGTTGATTCCTCCTTATTGTGGGACGGAAATGCGCGATTGTGAAAGTCCCAACTTCACGGGTGTAACGTTCGTGGTAGGATAGGCGTACAGAGAGATAGCTGCTGCTGGCTCGGTCAGGCCCACTCCGGCGGACCTCCGGGGTGCTGCGCAAAGACCGGCCTAAACTTAGAACACAGAGAAAAGAGTAAAACCATGCGACGTATTGTAACCATTGTTGGCGTCCTTGCGCTGGTCGTGGCTGGCAGCCTGGGCATATACTACTTCACCAGCCAGGCTAAGGAACCACCGGCTCCCGACTATGAAACCCTACTGGTGGACAGGGGCAATCTGGTCTCCACCGTCAGCGCTACCGGCGCCATCGAGCCGGAGGGCCAGGTGTCGCTTGTCTTCCGCGGCGCTGGCCGGGTGGGCGAGGTGCTGGTCAAGGAAGGCGATGCCGTGACGGCCGGTCAAGTGTTGGCTCGGCTGGAGACGGAAGACCTGGATCTGGCGTTGGCCCAGGCTGAGGTCGCGCTGGTGATCAGCCAGGCGCAACTCGATCGGCTCAAGACCCCGACCGATGATATCGACCTGGCCGCCTCCGAGGCGGCTGTGGCCAGCGCCGAGGCCTCAGTGGAGAGCGCCCAGGCAGCGCTGGCCAGCGCCCAAGCGGCCTATAGCGACCTGCAAGCCGGCGCCAGCGAGGACCAGGAGCGGGCTGCAGCGGCCTCGCTGGAACGGGCTCGCATCGTGCGCGACCAGGCTCAGTCGGCCTACGACCAGGTCGCCGGCCAGCCCAACGTGGGCATGTTGCCACAATCGCTGCAACTGCAACAGGCTACTATCGACTACGAGACTGCGGCCGCCAACTACCGGGTCAGTACGGCCGCGGCCACGGCCGGCCAGCTAGCCGCTGCCCGGGCGCAGATTGCCCAGGCCAGAGCTGCTGCGGCCCAAGCCGAGGCCTCGCTGGCCCAGGCGCAATCCAACGTGGCTAAGCTGCGCCGCGGCCCTGGCGCAAGTGATCTCGTCATTGCCGAGGCCCAGGTGACGCAGGGCCAGCTCTCGCTGCAGCAGGCCCGCCTGACCCGCAGCAACAGCGAGTTGACCAGTCCCACCGACGGCATCTTGACCGAGTTGAATATCTCCGCAGGCGAGCTGCCCAACGCCGCCCGGCCGGCCGCTGTCATCACAGATCTGTCGCTCTTCCACATCGATATCACCGTGGATGAGATCGATATTGGCAAGATCAGCGAAGGACAGGCGGTGCAGGTCACGCTGGATGCGGTGCCCGATGCT
>JBFYTD010000143.1:0-6026 GCA_041300885.1 Anaerolineae bacterium
TGATCAGCCTGAGCAGCGACTACAACATCCTGCTGGCCGAGCTGGACAGCGCGCTGGCCGACTACGATTTCCTGCGCAGCAAGGCGGCCGAGGCGCGGCTCAAGGAGGCGCAGGCCACCAACGTCGGTTCCTTGCAGATCGTCGATCCGGCCTTCCTGCCCGGGGAGCCGGGCGGCTCATCGGCCCTGCGGCTGGCGCTGCTGGTGGCCCTGGTCAGCCTGCTGATCGGGCTGGTGGCGGCCATGCTGTTGGAGTTCGCCAGCCCCACACCGGCCCGGCCATGAACCCACTCTATCGTGACATCGCTGCCTGCCCGGCCTGCCGCGGCCGGCTGAACTGGGCCGAGGACGGCGCCAGCGGCCGCTGCCGTGACTGCGGCCGTATCTACAGCGTCGCCGATGGCGCGGTCTGGATGCGCCTGGATGCAGCCGGTGCGCCGCTGCCGCCTGATCCTGGGCAGCCGCCCTTGCCCGACACCGCCCTGCGCAGGCTGTCGCGCGCGACGACGCCCCCCGACTTCGCCTGGAAGACCGCAGCCAGCCGGCGGCGCATTCCCTTGTTCGTGGAGCATCTGGGGCCAGACGCGACCATCCTCAACCTGGGGTCGGGCCGCACCAACTTCGGCGCGCGCGTGGTCAACCTGGACATTGGACCCTTCAGCCACGTGGACGTGGTGGCGGTGGGGGAGCGGCTGCCGGTGCAGGATGCCAGCCTGGACGGCGTGGTGACGCAGGGGGTGCTGGAGCACGTGCCCGACCTGCGCTCGACCCTGGCTGAGATCGACCGGGTGCTGCGGCCGGGCGGGCTGGTCTACCACGAGGCGCCCTTCATCCAGGGCTACCATGCCTCGCCCAACGACTTTCGCCGCTTCACGGCCGTGGGCATGCGCGAACTGGCCCCCGGTTACGACGTGCTGGAGCAGGGGGTGGCCGTGGGGCCTAGCTCGGCCATGATGTGGATCGCCAGCGAGTACCTGGCGCTGCTCTTTTCCCTGGGCAATGAAACGCTGCTGAAGGTCGGCCGGCGCGGCTTCCCCTGGCTGCTCAGCCCCCTCAAACTGGCCGACGCGTGGCTCGAAGGCCATTCGCAGGCCGATCTGATTGCGTCAGCCTTTTACATTGTGGCGCGTAAGCCTGAGGCGTGACAAGTAACTCGTAATTCGTAACTCGTAACCCGGAAAGTCTCCAATTACGTGTCACGTGTTACGTGAACGGTTGGGCATTTTCGCCTTCATCCCCCAATCAATTCCCGCTTTGACCGGTCTCCTGACCGAGCCAACCCGTGGTTGATCACTGGGTGCATTCTAGGGATCTGGGGAATCAGCCTCAAAAAAGCAGACCAGCCCATCCACAATCCCATCGGTCGCCACAGCCGGCCGGCGGCCGATCAGGTTCCAGTCGCCGCCCATGAAGCCAACTTCGATGATCGCGCCGGGGGTCTGGACGGCTAGCTTGCGGAAAGCGTGGTAGGCGGTCATGTCCGGGGTAATGGTGTCCGCGTCGAAGGGGAGGCCCGTGGCCGCGGCGTAGCTATCGCTCAGGCAGCGCACCAGCCGGTCCTCCTCGGCGGGCATAGGGCTGTCGACCCAGCGCGCCACCTTGAAGCCGCTGCGCTCGATGCACGAGTCGGCGTGGATCGACACCAGCGCGTCGGCAGCATAATTGGTGATCTGCGGGTCGTATTCGTCCAGCAGATCGACCTGCGCGCCGGCCCGGCGCAGGCGCCGCGCCACGTGCTGGCTGATGGCGGCCACCGTCTCCACCTCCTGCCGGCCGTCCTCGCAGATCGCCCCCGAGTCGAAGCCGCTGTGGCCGGAGATGACGCCGATGCGCCGCCCGTCCAGCGCGGCGCGGTCGGCCGGCCGGTTGCCCATGTCCGAGAGCCACAGCGCGGCCGGTCCGCTGTCCCCACCGGCCCAGGCCACTGCGGCCACAACGCCGAGCAGAAGCAGGATCAACAGGATCACCCGCAGCTCCAACCCGCGGTCGGGCTGACGGCCCTTGGCGCGGGGCGCAGCCTTGCTGTTGGCGCTCTTCTTGCCGTTCGGTGCGGCGGCGGTTTTCCTGGCCATGCCAGCATCATACCGGATGCGCCGCGCCCTGGCAAGTTCAGCTTGTCCCGCCGCCGGGTGCGAGCACGTTGGTTGAGTAGCCGTGGGTTGAGTAGGCGTCTGCGCCGTATCGAAACCCGTCTGCGGCGTATCGAAACCAACGTGCTCACACCCGGCGGCTGAGTAGCTGCGTCTGATCGTTGATCTTTGACAGCCCCGCGCTGTCGTGTTATGCTTGGCGGCGCTATGAACGTCTACCTCGAAACCCTGGGCTGTCGTCTGAACTACAGCGAGATGGAGAGCCTGGGCCGCCAGTTGGCCGAGACGGGCCATCGCGTGGTCGAGGCGCCGGAACAGGCCGATGTGTGCGTGCTTAACACCTGCGCAGTCACCGGCGAGGCCGCGCGCAAGTCGCGCCAACTGGCCCGCAAGTTGGCGCGCAGCAATCCGGCCGTCCGCCTGGCCGTCACCGGCTGTTATGCGACCCTGGCCCCTGACGCCGTCGCCGCCTTGCCCAACGTCGAGCTGGTGGTCGAGAACGGGCGCAAGGAGCGGCTGGCCGAGCTGTTGCAGCCCTGGTCGGCCGAGCTGGACGGCGAGCAGTGGCGGCGGCTGGAGCCCGATGCGCCTCTCCACCAGCCCAGTCGCACTCGCGCCTTTGTCAAGGTGCAGGACGGCTGCAACAACCAATGCACCTTCTGCATCGTTACCGTGGCGCGCGGCGCAGAGCGCAGCCGGTCCATGGCGGAGATCGTGGCCGAGGTCCAGCGCCTGGCGGCCGAGGGCTTTCAAGAGGCCGTGCTGACCGGTGTGCATCTGGGCGGGTATGGCAGCGAAGAGTTGCCAACCTTTTCGAAAGTTGGCAACTCTTCGCTGCACGCCCTCGTCGCCGCCATCCTGGAGCAGACCAACCTGCCCCGCCTGCGCCTCAGCTCGCTGGAGCCGTGGGACATCGAGCCGGGCTTCTTCGACCTGTGGCGGCAGAGCGGGGGACGTCTGTGCCCGCACCTGCACCTGCCCTTGCAGGCCGGCTGCGACAGGACGCTCAAGCGCATGGCCCGCCGCACCCGCACCGCCAGCTTCCGCGGCCTGGTCGAGGAGGCTCGGGCGCGCATCCCTGGCCTGGCGGTGAGCACTGACATCATGGCCGGCTTTCCGGGCGAGACGGCCACTGACTTCGACGCCAGCCTGCGTTTCGTCGAGGAGATGGCTTTCGCCCACATGCATATCTTCCCCTACTCCGCCCGCGAGGGCACGGCTGCGGCCAGCTTCGGCGGCCAGGTAGCGCTGGAGGAGCGGCGGCGGCGGGTGGATGCGCTGGCGGCCGTGGCCCAACACACGGGTGCGGCGGTGCGGCGCAGTTTCCTGGGTGACGTGCGGCCGGTGCTGTGGGAGGCGATGGAACGCCCCGCCAACGGCGCCGGCCCGCTGTGGAGCGGCCTGACCGACAACTACCTGCGCGTCCACACCGTTGCCCCGGCCGGCCTGGACTTGGACAACCGCATCACACCGGCCCGGCTGGTTGCCGTCGACGGACCCGTTTTATGGGCGGAAGTGGCGTAGTAACCCGTAATGCGTAACTCGTAACCGGAAGCATATGGGAGGCGCGTGCGGTTACGAGTTACGGGTTACGCATCACGTGTTACGCCCGGCATCGCCGCCTATTTCACGCTAGTTTGCCAGGAGCCATCGATGATAGATTGCATCTTCTGCAAGATCGCGGCCGGCGAGATACCGGCCAAGCTGGTCTATCAGGACGAGCACGTGACCGCGTTTTATGATATCGACCCTAAGGCGCCGGTGCATGTGTTGATCATCCCCAACCGCCACATCGAATCGCTGGCCGCGCTGAGCAGCGAGGACGCAGAGACGGTGGGACGACTGCTCCTCGTCGCCGACCAAATTGCCCAGGCTACGGGCGTGGACGGGTCGGGCTATCGCGTGGCCATCAACGTCGGCCGCGACGGGGGCTTGGCCGTCTATCATCTCCATGCCCATCTGTTGGGCGGGCGCAAGCTGGGCTGGCCGCCCGGTTGATTGCTGCCCGCCAGCGCCAGCTCGTTGATTGAGTAGGTCGGCCGTATCGAAATCAACGAGCTGGTGCCAAGCGTTCAAGAGGTAATCCATGACATCCAACGCATCCCCGGTGGTCTGGTCACGCGCCGCCGCCAACGACTTAGCGCGCGGTCTGCTGACCCCGCTGACCTGGTCGATTCTGAGCCGCTCGGCCGAACGCGCTGTGCGCAGCCATTACAGCGCTTGGGGCGTCACGCTGCCGGCCGGCGCGCCCATCTGGCGGCGGATAGAGGGTCGCGCCTACCTCAACACCACCGTGCTCACGGCTGCCGATCAGGCTGTAGCTGCCGGCGAGGCCGGTACGGCGTCCGGCTGGCGGCTGTTCAGCCGCGGCCCCGACCGCCGTCAGAACGAGGCGCTGCGCGAGCAGATCGAGCAGGCCCCCGCCCGGTTTGCGGCCACACAGCAGTGGTGGGAGCGGGTGCAGACCATGCAGTGGCGCCAGGCCACCGTCTTGCAGGTGATGGAGGAGATCGAACCGCACGCCGAGGCAGTGCTGACTGCGCGCGACTACCTGACCACAGGCCTGGGCGCGGGCCGCCGCCAGATCACCCGTTGGGTGGCCGAGTGGCAACCGGATTCGTCCAGCAACGTATTGGACGATCTGTTTGCCGGGTTAGATGGCCGCGAGGGTTGGGCGCAGTATCGCTACGACCTGCAATGGCTGACCGAGGCCGCGCGCCGGGACGCAGCCATCGCCGAACTCCTCGCCCAAACCCTCCCGGACGGTTCCCAATCACCTAATCCCTCCGGGACGGTTCCCAGTCACCCAGTCACCCAATCACCTATCCTGTTACCCGACGGCGCATTTCGCCAAGCTTTCGACGCCTTTGCCACGACCTATGCCCGCTGGGCTGACCAGCCGCTGGAGGCAGCCAGCTCGCGCTGGGCCGAGGCGCCGCAAACGCTGCTGGCGCGCCTGGCCCTGCGGCTGACAGAGACGCCCGAGACACTTTTGCCCAGCCCGCAGGCGGCTCGTCAACGCCGCGCCACGGCTGGCGCGCGCATTGCCGGCACGATCGACGCGCGCCAGCGCCGCCAGTTCGAGCCAGCGTTCAGCCAGCTTCAGCAGATTGTTGACCTGATGCCCCCCAGCCGCGAGGCATTGGTGACAGTGATGGCGGTGGCGCGCCACTGGGCGCTGGGCGCAGCGCTGGAGGCGGTCAACGATGGTCGTCTGCCTGCGGTCGAGGACGTGTTCCTTTTGGAGCTGGAGGAGCTGAAGCAGGTCATGACCGGCGAATGGAGCAGCCCAGAGCAAGTGCTTCCCCTGGTCGAGCGGCGTCGGGCTGAGCAGGCGGCCTGGGCGGGGCAGGAGCCGGCTGAGGTGGTGGAAGGCTAACCAGCCAGCGCGCAAGCCTGTTCGATCCAACTGGCGTAGTCGGGCCGGCGCCAGTCGGGGGCCTGGACGATGGCCGCGAGGGCATCGGGGGTGCTGGCGGCCAGCGCGGCGAAGGTGGCGATGCCCCCTGCGTGCAGCTTGCCGGCAAAGGCCGGACCGATGCCGTCCAGGCGGGTCAGGTCGTCTCCATTCGTGGTCGTGGTCGTGGTCGTGGGCGCAGCGTCGGGAGCTTCGGCGGGCGATGGCGCTTCAGCCTGCGGCGTTTCCGCCACTTGCTGCGTCAGGGCATACAACTGGGCAATTTCGTCCTGATAATAGGCCACAATGGTCTCAGGATTGGGCGCCAGATTCTGGTCGGTGACCACGCCCAGCCAGACATGATTGTTGTAGCTGAAGATGCTGACGCCCAGGCCCAGCCGGCCCGACTGCGGCACCCAGAACATCATCTGGCGCACCGGGGCGCCGGCGAAGTAGATCTGGCTGCGCGGGCCGGGCACGTTGGTCATCACGGCCGTGGCCTTGGCGCCGAAGATGTTGACCACGATGTTCTCGATCTCG
>JBFYTD010000144.1:0-6025 GCA_041300885.1 Anaerolineae bacterium
ACCTCTCGGCCTATCGCGGTTGCTGGGTGGCGTTGGTGGGTGAGCAGGTGGCTGGGGTGGGAGCGACGGCCGAGGCCGCCCAACTGGCTGCCCGGCGCAGCCGCCCGCGTGAGCGTATCACTGCCACCCTGTTAGTTCCCAACGACGCATGAACGCATCCACTGTGCCCGCTGCTACCCTGGACCTGTCCAGCCTGACCGATAGCTTGGCCGGGCAGGTGCTGCTGCGTCTGCAAGACATCGTCGATCCGGTGGTGCTGGTGGGCGGCTCGGTGCGGGATCTGCTGCTTGGGCGGGAACTGCACGACTTAGACCTGGCCGTACCTGCGGGCGGGTTGGCGTTGGCCCGCCGGCTGGCTGACGCCATGCACGGCGCCTATGTGCCGCTGGACGCCGAGCGCGATACTGGCCGGGCGGTACTGCTCAGCTCCAACGGCCAGCCTCTCTACGTCGATTTCGCCGCCTGGCGCGGCCCCAACCTGGCCGAAGACCTGCGCAAGCGCGATTTTACCATCAACGCGCTGGCAGCCCAGGTGCAGGGCGCCGCCGCCACGATCATCGACGTCACGGGCGGCTTGGCAGATCTGGAGTCCCGCCTGCTGCGTACAGCCTCTGCGCAGGCCCTGGACGACGATCCGCTGCGCTGCCTGAGGGCCGTGCGGCTGCTGGCGGAACTGTCCCCCTGGCGATTTCGTCTAGAGCACGACACGGCCCGGCAGTTACGGCAGCACGCGCCGTTGGTGGCTGCCAGCTCCGGCGAGCGGGTGCGCGACGAGCTCGCCCGCACCCTGGCCGCCGCCGAACCGCAGCGCTGGCTGGCCCTGCTCAGCGACCTGGGCTTGCTGGCCGTCGTGTTGCCCGAAGCTGAGGCGCTGCACGGCGTGGACCAGACGGCGCCGCACATCTACGACGTATTTGAACACACGGCGCAGGTGCTGGGCTACGCAGCTTTTTTGGCCGGCTGCATCACCGGCCAGAGCGAGCCAGCCGACGCCATGGACGCCGCGGCCTGCCGGGCCCTGACGTCCTACCAGCCAGCGTTGGCTGGACACTTGACCGAAACCATTGGCGTCTCCTTGGGCAGCCGCGGCCAGGCGTTGCGCTGGGCAGCGCTATGCCACGACTGGGGCAAGCCGGCCACGCGTGTCGTCGAGACCGATACCGAGAGCGGCCAGCCGCGGGCGCGCTTTCTGGGCCACGAAGACTTGAGCGTTGAGTTGGCGAGCGCTGCGCTGCGCCGTCTGCGCTTCAGCGAGGTCGAAGTCCGCTGGGTTACGACCGTGGTGGCCGGACACATGCGGCCACACCACCTGGCGGCCGCCGGCCAGCCCACCCGCCGCGCCGTCTACCGCTACTATCACGGCCTGGGCGCAGCCGGCGTGGATACGGCCCTGCTCAGCCTGGCTGACCTGCGCGCGACGGGCGGCCCAGAGCAGAGCCTGGCCGGCTGGCAGCGCCAGCTCGATCTGGTGGCACGCCTGCTGGACGATTTTTTCAACCGCCCCCTGGAGGCTGTGCGGCCGGCGCCGTTGATCGACGGCTATGAGCTTCAGGCGGCCTTGGGACTGCGGCCCGGCCGGCAGATTGGCCAATTGCTGGACGCCGTGGCGGAAGCCCAGGCGGCAGGCGAATTAGATGGCCGGGAACAAGCTCTGGCCTACGCCGCGCGGATGGTCGAGGCATCGAGAAGTCCTGAGCGAGGATAAGCTGATGGAAAATGACGTTTGCCCACTCTTGGGTCTGGTTGAGGAGCAAGGCGCCTACCTGACCTATCCCAGCTATGAAAACCGCTGCTATTCGTCGCGGGCTCCGCAGCCTATTCCGCTTAACGAGCAGACCTTCTTCTGCTTGGGCGGCCACCAGCAGCGCTGTCCTCGCTTTCAGTCGCGCCAGGCCCTGATGCAGGCGCAGGACGAACAGAATGCGGCCAGCGCGCTGCCAGCCGGCGCGGCAGCGGTGGCGCAAGCGGATGACGACTCCTTTGATTGGCTAGGGGCCGGCGACGACGATGCGGCAGCCGGGGCAGAGGACGCTGTCTCCTGGCCGGCCAGCTCCGACGGCACAGAACCGGCCTACGATCTGGCCCTGCCGCCAACACCGCCGCTACCTCCAGGCCCGGCCACACCGGCCAGCGGGCGGGCGCGCCGGCCGGTGTGGCCGTTGCTGCTGGCCGCCGGCACGTTGGTCGCTGTGTTGATGGCGTGCGGACTGCTGAGCGCGGGCTGGCTGGGCTGGCAGGCGTTGAGCAGCCAATTGGCCCTGCAACCGACCGCGACGCCTCTGGTCGAGGCAGGTGGCAGCTCGACACCGGGAACCGGCGGGCAGGGCGGCGTGGTGGTCATCGTGGCCACCCCTACGCCCAACTCATTGGAGGCCACCGCCACTGCCGAGGTGGCAGCCACGGCTACGGCGCAGGCGTTGTTGATGGCCACGCCGACTCCCACAGAGACCTTTTTCTCCGAGACGCCCACCGTCGAACCGCCGTTTTTCGATCAGCCTACGGCGACTCCGACGTGGACGCCATTTGTCGTTTTCGAGACGCCGACGCCGCGGGACACACCGACTTTCTTCCCGACCAACACGCCTTTTGTCGGCCCCGCAACGGCCACGCCGACGTGGACGCCCTTCGTCGTAACCACCGGCACGGCGATTGCCGAATCGTTTTCCGCGTCATTTATTGCCACTCCTCTGAGCATCGCGTTCGGCCAGACCTCGACGTTGACCTGGGACGTGCGCGGCATCAAAGACATGTTCATCGAGGGCCAGGCCATCTCCGGGCCCACCGGCAGCATGGTCGTGCGGCCGTCAGTCACCACAACCTACGTGCTGCGTATGATTATGACCGACAACACCGTGCGTGAGCTAAGCCAGGTGGTGACGGTCTCGGTGCCGTCCCCCACGGCCACATCCACCACGACGCCCACGCCCACATCGACGCCGTTCGTCAACGTGGTCTTCGCCCAGGACCTGAGCATCACGTCCATCAGCGGCCAGGATTCCAGTTGCCGCACGGGCAGCGGCTGCACCCTCTTCCAGGTGCAAATCCGCAATGTGGGCAATCGGCCAGCCCAGTATCAGCTCACCAAGACTGAGACCATCCCGATCGGTTGGGGCGTGTTCTTCTGCTGGGCAGCGGACTGCGAGTTTGGCAATGCACCGCCGTCGCGCACGTTGGCGGCAGGCGCACGCGACACCGTGTCGATTAATTTCCGCGTACCGTCGGTGTTGGTCGATCAGGACGTGGCGACGGTCAACGTGACTGGGACGTGCCCGTCCTGCGCCAGCCCGCCCTTCCAGAGCTACAGCAACTCCTTCCGTGTGCTGGTGGTCCTGCCGACACCCACGCCGCAGCCGACAGGGACCTTCACAGTCACGCCGACCATCACGCCGACGCCCACGTGGACCCCTACGGCCACCTGGACGCCAACGGCTACGGCCACCACGGCTGCCGGCGGCTAGGCTGGCTGAGGACCGTCCCGTGGCCTTTGTGCGCTCTGATTTAGAGATCATCATCGCCGTCGCCAAGGTGGGCAAGTACGCCAGCAGCGAAAGCGGCGACACCGTGGAGGTGGTCGAGCGGCCGCACGGCGGCATCTCGGTGGTGATTGCCGACGGCCAGCGCAGCGGCAAGGGCGCGAAGACCATCAGCAACGGGGTCGTGCGCAAAGCAGTGGCCCTGTTGGCCGACGGCGTGCGTGATGGCGCGGCCGCGCGCGCGTCGCACGACTATCTGCGTACCCTGCGCGGCGGGCAGGTGTCGGCCACGCTCAACCTGGTCTCGATTGACCTGGACAGCCGCACGTTGTTGATCTCGCGCAACAGCCACTGCCCGGTGCTGCTGTTCAACCCGAACTGGATCGGCCGCACGTCGCCTGATGGCTGGCAGGTGCTCAACGACCCCAGCGAAGCCATCGGCATCCACGCCCGCACCAAGCCGGTGATGACTGAGCTGCCCTTGCAGGTCGGTACCACGGCGTTGATCTTCACAGATGGCGTGTGGACGGCCGGTGAGCGCCACGGGGAACGCTTCAGCCTTGCAGCCCGCACCGGCCAGTTGATCCAAGCCGGCAGCGACCAGCCCCAGTTTCTGGCCGATAGTCTGCTTCAAGAGGCTATGGACCTGGACCGCGGCCGGCCAGCCGACGATATGACCCTGGTGGTGCTGGGCATCCGGCAGGACGAGCAGAGCGATCAGGTGCGGCGCATGACGGTCAGCTTCCCGGTCTGATCCAGGCATAGTCAAGGCTCACAGCAAGGCGCAATGATGCAAAGTTCAGGCGTATCCCCTGGCGGCCTGGGCGGCTCTCCGTGAGGCCTGGTGGGTTGAGTCTAGGAGTCGTGGTATGGAGAGCGATGCAGAGCCAGCCAGTCCTGATGCGGCAGCTATCGTCAAGGTGGTCGGTCCTTGCAAATCGGGCAAGTCGACCTTGGTGACAGGGCTGCGCGCCCTGGGCTATGCGGCGCGCAGTTGCGGCCAGGAGCATTCAGAGGCGCCCACCATGTGGCAGCGCATCGTTCCTCCCGACTATCTGATCTTTCTGGACGTAACGCCGCAAACCCAACGGGTGCGCGTGAACCGCAGCGACTGGAGCGATGACCTCATGCGCACCCAGCAAAGTCGTCTGGTGCATGCCCGCCAGCACGCTGACCTGGTGCTTGCCACGGACCAGGCCAGTCCAGATGAGGTTCTGCGCCAGGTGGTGGGCTTCCTTGCGCAGCGTGGTCTGCCGCCGACCGGCAGGTGAGTTCCCCCTTTCATTTGACAGCGCGCGGGCGCTGCGCTATAATCGCTGATGAAACACCGGTCAAAGCTAGGCTCGCCGGTTTTTTTGTGGGGCCTCGGCGAGGCCCTGAGAATCTAGTCGCTGCGTAGAGGCCTCCGCTCGCGACGCACTCCATCGGCCATCGAAACAACCAGCCTCCTGGGCTGGTTGTGTTTTGCCAGGGAGATGCGCAGCGAGACAAGGCGGTGCGCAGCCGCAGGAGCACGGGATGCAACGAAGTCATCTTTGGTCATTGATCATCGTCATAGTGGTGGCTGTTCTGGCGCTGGCGATCGCTTTGCCGATCCAGCATCCGGCGTGGTTCAACAACATCGCGTTTTGGCAGCCCACCGAGTTTCGCGACCTGGAGCTGAAACAGGGATTAGACCTCCAGGGCGGTTTGCAGGTGCTGCTGGAGGCGGACTCGGCAGCCTTGGCCTTGCAGTCAAGCTCGGAGCGCGATCCGCTGGAAGCGGCCAAGGTCATCGTCGAGAATCGCGTTAACGGGCTCGGCGTCAGTGAGCCGTTGGTACAGCGTCAGGGTGACAACCGCATTATCGTGGAACTGCCGGGCATCGACGATCCCGACCAGGCTGTTGCCACCCTCAAGGGCACCGGTCTGTTGGAGTTTGTTGAGATGGGCCAGCAGTTCGTTCCCGCCGGCACCCTGATCGAGACCGACTTTGGCGCCAGTCCAACGGCGAGCGCCGGCATCACCGGCACCCAAGGCCTGCTCAATCCGGCGACTGGCCAGCCCTTCCGCACGATTATGACCGGTGCAGATCTGCGCTCGGCCAGCGTGGGCTTCGATCAGTTGACCAGCGCGCCGCTGATTATCTTCGAACTGAGCGACACAGGGCGGACCATCTTTCGCGATTATACCAGCCAGCATTTGGGTGAGGTTGTCGCCATCGCCATGGACAAAGTGGTGCTCTCAGCCCCGACGATCCAGGCCGTCATCGACGGCAGCGGCGAGATCACCGGCCAGTTTACGCTGGACGAGGCCAACAGCCTGGCTGTGCAGATGCAGTACGGCGCGCTGCCGGTGGCCTTGAACGTGATCGACACCCGCAGCGTGGGCGCCACCCTGGGCGCCGACTCGGTGGAGAAGAGCATCACGGCCGGCGTCATCGGCGTGCTGGTGGTGCTGTTGTTCATGATCGTCTACTATCGTGTGCCGGGCGTGCTGGCCGACGTGGCGCTGATCCTCTTCGTGCTGATCAACATTGCCATCTTTAAGTTGTTGCCGGTGACGCTGACGCT
>JBFYTD010000004.1:0-15109 GCA_041300885.1 Anaerolineae bacterium
GGTCGAAGTCTTCAAGCATCATGAAGACATTGTCAAACTCCTTCCCTTTTGCCTTGTGAATAGTGGAAACGAGGATTGTCTCCCCATTCTCCCCATAGAAATCTTCAAGTCTCGACTCCCTGATGAAGACGTCCAAATCTGACTTGTACCTCATCTTTGGGTTGGCAGTCCAGGATTTCCCATTTCGTTTCCAGGCCCGCCAACCAGTTGAACACCCAGCGCATCGACTCCTTTCCATACGCCGTGTAATGGATCAGGTAGTTGCCGTCGTCGGTAAAGAGATCCAGCGCCGCGTCCACATCGCCGCTGTAGATGGCGTCCACCCAGGTTTGCACGACTGCAACAGGATCGGACTCGGCTGCGGGTGGCATGGGGGTGTCGGCGGGCGGCACAGGCGTGTCGACTAGCGGCGCTGGCGCCGCGGCGGGGGCCGCACAGGCGGCCAGCAGCGCCGCGATCAGCAGCACGCTGCACGTTGCCAACAGGTGTTTTCGGGGTTGCATGATGGTGTCCTCCTCAGTGGTTGCTTTGGCGCCGGCCAGGTTCCTCCTCTGGCGCGGACTCTCCTTCGATCTGGTCGTGCAGGTACGCGGTCAGGGCCTCCAGATCGGCGAAGCCCTGGCGCTCTCCGCTCAGCGTGTCCTGCAACGAGGCTCGCCAGGGCTGACCAGCCCCGCCGGGCGCACGCCACAGACGTAATAAATAGGACAGATAGGCAGGTCGCTCTGCGTTCATGGGTTGTGGCCTCCCAGCGATTATCCCCATTGTCGCGCAGAGCTATCAAGAAAGTATCAAGAGCCTGTTGCTTTTTTAACTTGCTGGGCGTATAATGGTGGCAGATTGGTACGCCGCTGCGGCGGGTAGATTGGTAGATTGGTACGCCGTTGCGGCGGGTAGATTGGTAGGTTGGTAAATTGGTTGGGTGGTCGGGTGGTTCGCCTTGGTGTGCGGTGTGGAGATACGGGCGTGGCGCACTTGTCGATGGCGCTGATGGGACCGTTTGAGGTGACGCTGGACGGGGAACCGGTGACCTGGTTCCAGTCCGACAAAGTGCGCGCCCTGCTGGCCTACCTGGCCGTCGAGGCAGCCATCCCTCACCCCCGCCACGCACTGGCCGGCCTGCTCTGGCCCGATGTGCCCGATGCGCACGCCCTGCACAGCCTCAGCCAGGCCCTCTGCAACCTGCGCAGCATCGTCCACGACAAGGACGGCGCCATCCCTTGCCTGCTGGTCAACCCGCACACGATTCAGTTCAACCCCCACTGCGACCATTGGGTGGATGTGGCGAGGTTTGGTAGATTGCTACATTGGGACGCCGCAGCGGCGGGTAGATTGGTAGGCCGCAGCGGCTGGGAAAGCGGGCGCCTGATGAATCAAGGCGACAATGCCGCCGCGCGCTGGCAACCGACCAATTTTCCAATCAACCAATCTACCAATTTACCCGCTCTCCAGCAAGCCATCGCGCTCTACCGCGGCCCTTTTCTGGAGGATCTGATGCTGGCCGATGGGGTAGGATTCGAGGAATGGGCGGTGATCCAGCGCGAACGGCTGCACCGCCTGTTGCTGGAGACGCTGGTCCGGCTCGCCACAATCCACGAGGAAGAAGGGGATGTCGAGGAGGCGCTGGGCTGCGTCTGGCGCCAGTTGGAGCTCGACCCCTGGCTGGAGGAAGCGCACCTGCAGGCCATGCGCCTGCTGGCCAGCGCCGGCCGGCGCAGCGAAGCCCTGGCGCAGTACAGCCTCTGCCGCCGCCTGCTGGCCAGCGAGTTGGGCGTCGAGCCGGCCGCGACAACCATCCACTTGTACGAACAGATCAGGGATGGCGCATAGGACTGTCAGGTGGGCGCCCCAGCCAGGACATACTCTCAGCGCGACAACTCGCCCTCAAGCTAACCCGCCCACCTGACAGTCCTGAGACACTACCGCTCCGCAATGCACAGGATCGACGTGCCAATGGGCAGCGCCACGCGCTTGACCAGCGCAGCCTCCACCTTGCCCACGCCGGTCAGCACGCCGTTCATGCCGGGCGGCGCAGGCTCCATCTCCACCTGGTAGGCGTCGTCGTCGAAATGCGGCGAGGCCAGCTCCGGCTCGGCCCGGCCGCGGCGAGCCAGGATCAGCCCGGCCGCCATGGGGAAAAGGAAAAAGTTGTTGTAGGAGGCCGCCAGCACGCGCAGGCCGTGGCGCTCCAGCTTCTGATTGAGCTCGGCGCGGGTGTAGCGCCGCTGGTGCGCGTTGATCACGTCGTTGTGGCTCCACAGCCACATCAGGGCCGGCACGGTCACCACCAGCTTGCCGCCCGGCTTGAGCACGCGCCAGCACTCGCTGAAGACACCGTGCTCGTTGGGCACGTGCTCCACTACATCGAGCAGCGTCACTACGTCGAAAGTGCCATCGTCGAAGGGCAGGTCGTCGGCGCTGCCCTCCTGCACGTCCAGGCCGCGCTGGCGGGCCACCTCCAGCGGCTTGCTGTACAGGTCGACTCCCACCACCTGGCCGTAGTGGCTGAGATGGTGCATCATGTTGCCCGCGCCGCAGCCCACGTCCAGGATGCGCCGGTCCTGCTGGCCGGCGCCCACGTAGCGATCCAGGTAGGCCAGGATCGCGCGCGTGCGGCTGGCGAACCACCAGTGGCGATCCTCTTCTAAAACGACGTCCATCGGAGTAGCTTTCATCAGTTCAACATTGTCCTTAGTGTGATCTCTGGCAGGGCATTGTAGCCGAATCGGCGCTGGTTGACAAAGTGAAGGCCAGAACGGTGCGATCAACTTGACCGAAAGAGCAGCAGGGCTATAATTCATCATGTCAACAATATCGATACTGCAAACGTCTGGCCGTGATTGCGATCAGACCAGGAGTGACACCTCGTGAACGCCCAGGAGTATTCGCTTCCTTTTTACGAACAAGTGCTGGAGTTCTTGGCCTCTGGACCGTCTTCCCAAGAGATCGTTGCCTATCGGCCTCCTCAAGCAGCGCAAGCGCGCTTCAGCCGCCTGTTAGCGGAGAACCGAGAGCGCCAGTTGAGTCCCATTGAGGAAGAAGAACTCGATCACTACGTCGGCATGGACCGCATGCTGTCCCTGCTCAAAGCGAAAGCATTAAGCCACTTGAGTTAGTACGTTACCATGGCTCAAGTTTCTGCTCGCTTGCGTTCGTTGGTTATCGCTCGCTCCCTGCAAAGTTGCGAGTATTGCCTGGTACATTCCGATTACACTGCGTTTGCCCATGAGGTCGATCACATCCTTGCGCGCAAACATGGCGGTACGACCGATGCTGACAACCTCGCGTACGCCTGCGCCCAATGCAACCGGTTCAAGGGCAGTGACATCGCTGCACCAGATCCGGTGACCGGCGAGATCACCGCTCTCTTCAATCCCCGCATCATGGCCTGGGCAGACCACTTCAGGCTCGAAGGTCCCCGCATCGTTCCGTTGACGGCTACAGGCCGGGTTACAGAGCGCCTGCTACAACTCAACCAGATCGATCGACTGCTGTTGCGCAAGGAACTGCTGGCAAAGGGCAGGTATCCGTTCTACTCCGCAGGAAAAACCCACTGACCCGGTCGTGGGAGGATTCTGCATCATCGACCTGTGCTCATGGCACGGTTGCCTAGAGTCGTTCGCGTGTCGCGGCCAGCACCTGCTCCAGGCTGATGTCACGCACGCAGCCGTGCTCTCCCAGCGCGCGCTCAGGCCAGTCCAGCCGGTTGCAAGGTACGCAGCCCCAGTCCGACGTGACCACGGCGTGGCGCTGCGGGCTGCCCCAGGGGCCGAAGGTGCGCCGGTCCACCGGGCCGTAGAGATGCACGGTCGGCGCCCCCACGGCCACGGCCAGGTGCAGCGGCCCGCTGTCGGGGCCAATCACCAGCGCGCAGCGCCGGTAGACGGCCGCCAGCACGCCCAGGCTGGTCTGGCCGGCCAAGGAGATCGGCGGGCTAGGCAGGGGCGGACCGGCGGCCAGCAGGGCCAGCACCGGATCGATCAGCGCCGCCTCGCCGGCCGAGCCGGTGAAGACCACCTGCGCGCCGTGCTCCTCGGCCAGCCGGCGGGCCAACTCAGCCCAAGCAGCGCTGCGCCAGCGCTTGACCGCCGCGCCGCTGCCGGGATGGATCGCTACCAACGGAGCGATCGATGGAGCAGCAGCCAACAACTGCGCTGCCACCCGCTCATCTTCCTCAGTTACCGTGAACCGCAACCCCCAGTCCCCTCCCTCGTCTCCTTCTTTCCCCTCCCTTCCCTCCATTTCCACCATTCCGATCCCCACCCCGCTGCCGGCCGCCAACGCCAGCGCCAGATTCTGCACCACCTCGTGCCGGCCGGGCACGTAGGGAACGGCGCGCGTCAGGAATGGCTGCACCTCGTCGATGGCATAGCCCAGGCGCTGGGGGATGCCGGCCGCGGCCGCCAGCCATGCGCCCCACCAGTGGTCGAAGCGCAGCACCAGCGCCAGATCGAAGTCCAGCGCGGCCAGCCGCTGCGCCTCGGTTTGCAGCAGGCGGTACGGCGCCAGCGGGTTGGACTTGGGCTGGCGGGTGAAGCCGGGGAAGGGGCAGGTGAGGAGTTCGTCGATGTCGGGGTTGCCGGCCAGGACGGCCTCTCCCCAGGGCCCCGCCAGCGCGGCGATGTGCGCGTCGGGGAAGCTGGCCCGCAGCAGGTGCAGGCCTGGCGTGGCGAAGATCAGGTCCCCCAGGTGGTCGGGGCGGATGACCAGGATGCGGCGCGGCGGCGTTTCTGGCCCGGCCTGCGGGTAACGACGGCCCCACAGACGCAGCAGGCGCAGCCGGGCCGCCTGGCGGCCGCTGCGTTGGCTGCTGCCGGCCAGGGAATCACGGTGCTTCTCAGCCAGCGCTTGTCGTTGCGCAGGGGATATGATCTCGTCCATGCCAAGTGCCAAAGTTGGCTTCTCTTCGGAAGAGAAGCCAACTTTACGCGTCGCCGTTCACGCCCAGGTCGTGGTAGACCGCCTTGAGCTTGGGCACGATGGCTGGCCAACCGTAATGGGCCTCCACGAAGCGCCGGCAGGTCTCGCCCAGGCGCTCTCGCCGGGCGGGATCCCGCAGCAGAGCCACAACCGACTGAGCGAAGGCGGCAGCATCGTCGGCAAAGAGCACTTCATCGCCGTCCTGAAGCGGAAAACCCTCGCAGCCCAGCCGGGTCGACACCAGCGCGCTGCGCATGGCCATGGCCTCCAACACCTTCAGCCGCGTGCCGCCGCCCATGCGCAACGGCACCACGTAGACCGCAGCCGCAGCGATGTGGGCGCGAATGTCGGGCACGAAGCCGGTAACAACCACGCCGGGCAGCTTCCCCAGTTCCTGCACCCGCAGGTGCGGCTCCTTGCCCACGATCACAAAGGTGGCGTCGTGGACCTCACGCCGGATCAGCGGCAGCACCTCGTGGGCAAACCAGGTCACGGCGTCCACGTTGGGCCGGAAGTCCATCTTGCCGGTGAAGACCAGCGCGTTGGGGCCGTAGTCGGGCGCCTGGGGATCGTTCTGCCGGTTGTAGGCCGCGTAGTAGTCCAGGTCGACGCCGTTGGGAATGACGGTGATGTCCAATTTCGCGTCAAGGCGCAGCAGTGCGTCGCGATCAGCCTCCGAGACGGCGATCACCCGGTCGGCCTGCTGGCAAATCTGGCGCTCGTAGCGGCGCAGCTTGTCCCACTGTACCAGCGAGTAGGCCGCCGCATGCCAGCGGGCCGGCTTGAGCCGGTCAGTCTCCCAGGCGCGCTGTTGCAGCACGTACTCGGCGTTGTGGTCGTCGAACACCAAATGCGGCCGGCCGATGGGGATGGTGGGCAGGTCTTCCTTCTGTTGGGCATAGCGCCACAGCGGATGCTGCACCAACCACAGGCCATAAGGCGCCATCTCGATCCCCTCGATCTGCACCACGTCGTAGCGGTAGCGCTCCAGCAGCATACCAAGTTGGGCCTGGAAGGTCTTGGACGCCAGCCGCAGCCCCATATCGGGCGATGGCGAGACGACGGTCTTCCATGCCCGGCTGAGCAGCGAACGAGGCTCGGGGGCCAGCACCGACTCAACCACGGCGCAGTAGTGTGGCAACGGCGAGTTGTCCGGCGGATTGTCCCCGCTGCCCTGGAAACAGAGCAGATGGATCTCGTAGTCGCCGGCCAGGTTGACTAGCAGGTTGTAGTTGCGGATGGTCGTGCCCTGGTGCGGTGGATAGGGGACTTGCGGCGTGAGGAAGAGCAAGCGGCGGGTCATGGCGTACCACCCGTCTGGTCGAACGTGCGCTGATAGACGGCCAGCGTCTCCTCGGCAGCGCGCTCCCAGGTGAAAGTGCGGGCGCGCGCCAGGCCCTTAGCGCGCAGGGAGGCGCGCAGCCCATCGTCGGTCAACAAACGGTGCAGGGCGACAGCCAGTTCCTCTTCGTTGTTGGGGTCGATCAGCAACGCGGCGTCGCCCACAACCTCCGGCAAGCTGGAGACGTTGGACACCACCACCGGCGCGCCGCAGGCCATGGCCTCCAGCGGCGTCAACCCAAAGCCCTCGTAATGGGCAGGATGCGCCAGGCAGCGAGCCAGGTTGTACAGGTAGACCAGATCGCCGTTCTGCACGCGGCCCAGGAAGGTGACCTGCCGTTGCAGGTTCAACTGCTCCACCGTGTCGAAAATCTGTTGCGACAACCAACCGGTGGCGCCGGCCAACACCAGCCCTGCGCTGACCTTATAGGAGTCCAGCAGCCGGCGATAGGCCTGCAGCAGGGTGGCGATGTTCTTGCGCGGCTCGATGGTGCTGACGAAGAGGATGAACTCGTCAGGCAACGGATATTTGCTGCGCATCGACGCCAGCGCCTCCTCCCGCGGCATAGGGCGATAGATGGGATCGGCCGCCTCGTAGACCACCGTGATCTTGTCGCGCGGCGCGCCCAGCAGCTTGACCAGGTCGTTCTTGGTGCTCTCGGAGACGGCGATGATATGGTCGGCGCGCGCCACGGCGGCGTCCACCTGGCCGTAGTAGCGGGCGCTGTCCTCGGTCAGGAAATGGGGCCAGCGCAGGAAGGCCAGGTCGTGGACGGTGATCACCGACTTGAAGCTGCGCACCCGCAGCGGCGGGATGAAATCGGTGCTGTGCAGCAGGTCGATGTGCAGCCGGCGCAGCGCAGGGCGCAGATTCAACTCTGCAGCCAGCAGGCCCTGCTCCCAGCGGTGGTGGCTGGGCGTCCAAATGCTCTGCCGCTGCACGTGCGGCTCATCGACCAACAACCGGTGGTCCTTGCGGCTCTGCAACAACAGGTAGTCGTGGGCCGCATCGCGCCGCGCCAAAGCCTGCGCCAGGTGAACGGCATACTGGCCGATCCCGGCGCCGGTGTAGTGGGCAATACGGGCGTCGATAGCGATGCGCATCGTGAGCAGCAACCTGAGGGGCGAGCGAAACACAACAAAAAACCTCCATACCCTGCAATGCTCTGGCATGGAGGCGCCGGTGCCTAAACCAGCACAACTATACCATACTCAAACGGCAGACGCAAGTTTGCACTCCTGGGCCAGCCCGGCAAGCGCTTGTCTGAGGGGTTGAACCGTGCTATAATCCCGTTGGCTGTTCAGCCCATGACCCCGGAAGTCGCCGCCCGAGGGAAGACTCTGTTCATGTGGCCAAAACTGGGCGTGGCCGAGTGCTGCGGCAACTTCCGAAGTCTTTTTATCTCAAGGTAACATCGAGGAAACAGCGCATGAGCCTCCTGGAACAACTGGACAACGACCTGAAAAAGGCGCTGCTGGCGCACGACGAGGACCGCAAGCGAACTATACGCTCGGTCAAGACGGCCGCAACCAACGCCATGATCGAAAAGCGCGCCACGGAAGGATTAAGCGCCAGCCTCAGCGACGAGGAAGTGCTGAAGGTGATCGCCAAGCAGGCCAACCAACGCCGCGATTCCATCGCCGAGTTCAGCAAGGCTGGCCGGATGGATCTGGTGGCGCAAGAGCAGGCCGAGCTGGCCATCCTGCAAGAGTACCTACCCAAACAGCTTAGCCCGGACGAGGTTTCGGCCATTGTCCAGCAGGTGATCGCCGAGACCGGCGCCAGCGGCGCCAAGGACATGGGCCTGGTGATGCGCACGGCTATGGCCCGTCTGCAAGGTCTGGCCGACGGCAAGCAGGTCAACCAGCTCGTGCGCGAGCTGCTGGGCTCGTAGCTTGGCGCTTCGAGAAGCATAGCGATGACCTCAGGCGAGCACGCACCCATCTCTGACACCCCGGCCAGGCTGAGACCCTCGATACGGTCCACGTTGCTTCTGCTGCTCTTTGGCGCGCTGTTCATCGTGGGCACCACGCTGGCGCTGGTGGTGCGCTGGCCCACGATGGGCCAGTTTGCGCTGCGGGTGGGAGACGTTAGCCCGACGGACATCCGCGCGCCCCAGTTCATCGAGTATATCAGCGAAGCCCTGACCGAAGATGCGCGCTTGCAGGCTGAACGCCGGGTGACGGATGTCTTCGAGCCGGTACGACGCGTGCGCAGCGAACAATTGGCCCGCGCCCGTGAGGTGGCCGCTATTATCGCGTCGGTGCGGGCCGACGACAGCAACGTCCTCGACCAAAAACTCCAGACCCTGAGCAAACTGCCCGATATCCAGCTCGAACAGGCGGAATGGCAGACGATTCTGGCGCTGGACGATGAGGCGTGGGAGCGGGTGGCTGATGAAGTGCCGACGGTGCTCAGCTTCGTCCTGTTGAGCGAAATTCGCGACAGCCAACTGGCCCCCATCCGGCGGCGGGTGTCCTCATTTGTCGATCTGGTCAACGACGACGAAGCGCGCGCGGCGATTGCTCTGGTGCGGGCGCTGACCAAGCCCAACATGGCCTTCAACGAAGAGCGCACCACAGCGCTGCGCGAGGAGGCCCGCGCGGCCGTTCCGCCGCAGATCGAGCGCTATGAGGAGGGCGAGATCATCGTGCGCACCGGCGACTTGATCACGGCGCCGCACATCGAAGCGCTGCAAGCGCTGGGCCTGAACCAGCCCGGCTGGGACTGGTGGCGACTGGTCGCGGCGCTGGTCATCGCCTGCGTCATGGCGTTGATCTTCGGACTGTATGCTTTCGGCAAGGACTCCGCTGAACCGCTGACGCCCAGACGGATGGGCCTGCTCGTGGCGCTGCTGTTGGGCTTCCTGCTGTTGGCCAAGTTCATGATTCCGGAGCGCACCGTCCTGCCCTTCATGTTCCCATTGGCCGCAGCGACAATGCTGGTCGGCACGCTGCTGGGCGCACCGGTAGCGTTCCTGACAACGGTCTATTTCGGCGTTATGGCCAGCTACCTGAGCAACGGCAACGTCGATCTGGTAGTCTACCTGATGTTGGGCGGCTTGGTGGGAACGCTGGTGCTGCACAAGGGTGAGCGCACCAGCGCCTTCATCACGGCGGGCGCAGCGGTCAGCGGGGTCAGCCTGGCCCTGTTGCTGGCCTTCAACCTGCCGCTGGGCAGCATCGACCTGACGGGAGCGATCCAACTGCTGACTGCCGGCTTGGCCAACGGCGCCATTGCCGCCAGCATCACCCTGATCGGCTTCTATCTGCTGGGCGCGATCTTCGACATCGCCACCCCGCTGCGGCTGATGGAGCTGGCGCGCCCCAACCATCCCCTGCTGCGCGATCTGGTGATGAAGGCGCCGGGCACCTACCACCACTCGCTGTTGGTCAGCAACATGGCCGAGCAGGCGGCCGAGGCCATCGGCGCTGACGCCTTTCTGACCCGCATCGGCGCCTATTATCACGACATCGGCAAGACTAACCGCCCTTATTTCTTCGTGGAAAACCGCCTGCAGGGCATCGATCCCCACAGCCAGCTCGATCCGTGGTCCAGCGCCAAGATCATTATCAACCACGTCAAAGATGGTGAAGAGATGGCCAGGCGTCACAAACTGCCCCATCGTGTGCGCGACTTCATCACCGAGCACCAGGGCACCGGCATCGTGCGCGTCTTCTATCACCAGGCCCAGCAGGCAGCAGCCCCGCAGCCGGTCGACGAAAAGGACTTCCGTTACTCGGGACCCAAGCCGCAGAGCCGCGAGACGGCGCTGGTCATGCTCGCCGATAGCTGTGAGAGCGCAGTACGGGCCATGCGGCCGGAAACCAAAGCAGAAATCAATGAGCTGGTGCGCAAGATCATCAACCAGAAGCTGATCGAGGGCGAGCTGTCGCAAAGCCCCCTCACGTTGATGGACCTGGAGACCACCCGGCGCATCTTCGTCCAGTCGCTGCAGGGCGCCCACCACCCGCGCATCGTCTATCCCGATACCAAGACGCCCCAGACGGCCGCGCTGGAAGCCAAAGAGCCAGCCCCGCCCCAGATACCAGAGCCGAGAATCGATGAACCCCAACAGCCCCAGCCGGCCGCAGCCGGCTAATATCGACGTGCAGATCGACCCAGCCTACCTGGCGCACGCGCCGGCCGAGCGCCTTGTCCAGGTGATCGAGGCCACCTTGCGCCACGCAGGCGCCCCGGATGGCGAGGTGACGCTGGTCGTCGCCACCGACGAGCTGCTGCACCAACTCAACCTGAACTACCGCGGCATCGACGCGCCCACAGACGTGCTCTCATTCGCCGCCCAAGAGGAAGCCGAGGGGCAGGACGTCTTTGTCAGCGCGCCTGAGGCGCTCAACTACCTGGGCGACGTCATCATCGCATTCCCCACGGCTGAACGCCAGGCCGCCGCCGCCGGCCACAGCATCGCCGATGAGCTCAGCCTGCTGGCCGTCCATGGCGTGCTCCACCTGCTGGGCTACGACCACGCCAGCGCCGACGAGGAGGCCGACATGTGGGCGCGCCAGTCGCAGATCCTCGCCAGCCTGCCCCCGCTGTCATGAAAAGCCGCAATCGCTGGCACTCCTTCAGCGCCGCCGCGCGCGGCGCAGCCCACACGGTTCGCACGCAACGCAACACCCACATCGAGCTGGCCGCCGCTATTGTGGTCGTGGCGGCAGGCCTATGGCTGCGCATCGAAGCGCTGGCCTGGGCCGTCCTGGCCCTGACCATCGCCGTGATCCTGGCGCTGGAGGCCGTCAACAGCGCCATCGAGGCCGTGGTCGACCTGGTCTCCCCCGACTATCACGAGCTGGCGCGCATCGCCAAGGACTGCGCGGCCGGCGCGATGATCTTCGCCGTGCTGGGGTCGCTGGGGGTTGCCGCGGCCATCTTCGGCCCGCCGCTGCTGCGCCTGCTGTAGCCTACTCCTCTACGACGAACAAGAAATGTCCGGGGAGCACATTGCTGGCCACGCGCACCTGGACCGGCCCGGCTGCCGGCAGATGTTCGCCCAACGTCTTCTGGCTGACGTAACAGACGCGCGGCGGCTGGCCGAACTTCTGGCGAAAGCGCGCCGACGCAACGCCAACCTTGTCCTCCAGGCTGGTCTTGGGGTCGTTGTCAAACCACAGCCAGCCCAGACTCACAAGCGTTGAGATGCTGCTGTCCATGGTGGCCTCCTGTCGACCGGCGCTTTGGCCGGCTGGGCCTGAGCGGGCGCTGCAAGCTGCAAAGACCGGCCGGCCCGGGTCGGATGGCTGGGGCGGCGCTGGCTGCGCGGCAGTGGGAAGCGCGCAGGCGCAGCCAGCTTGGGCCAGGGCAAGAGCAGCGCCAGCGGCCAGCGGGTGACCCGCCACGCGTCGCTGGCCACGCACTGCTCCAGCACAAAAATGCCTGCGGCGCAGCGCACCCGGAACATACGGCGCACGGCCGGACGCTGCACGGTCCAGCACTTTTCCACGCTGGTCACGTCGAAACGGCGGCCGCGCCAGCGAAAGGCGGTCGGAAAATAACCGTGGCTGCGCGCCAGCAAGTTGATGCGTTCGCTCTTGACGATCTTCATAGTGGTCCTCTCTGATCTTACATCGCAGGCGCCGGGCGCCAGGGGCGGATGATTACTCCCATCGGTTGTTGTCGGCTTCTTCCAGCCAGTACTCGGCCTCGCCGACCACCTTGTAGCGCCGGGCCGGTTCCGCCATGTAGTAGCCGCCGGGCGGCTGTGGCAGCGCCGGCTGCGCGGGACCCGGCAGACCGGGCGCTCCATGGCCGGGATTGACCACGTAGATCTGGGGCGCGGGCGGGCTGGGCTGGTAGTCGTCGCGGCGGTAGGGCGGTTCCGGGCGCCGGCTGCCGCGCGCGGCCAGCGCGATGAGCAGGCTGGTGGGGATGCTGGCAGCCACGCCAAACACTACGCCGACCATCACCGCCATGGCGTCGGTGCTCATGCGTTCACCGATGATGATGGCCAGCGTCACGATGCCGGCTAGCAGGCTGATGCCCAGTAAACGTTTCATGGTCGATTCTCCGTGACAGTCTGCTGTTCAGGGCGACGACGGGGCCTCGATCTCGCCGCTGATTCCGTTGTCGTTGCGCAGGCGAATGCGCAGTGCGGCCTGGGTCATCTCTTCGTCGCTGGCATAGGCCGCCTGGAAGCGAATCACGTCGCCCTTGGCCACCAACAGAAAGTCGCCGCGGCCCAACAGCTTCTCAGCGCCGATGCCGGCGATGCCGGCGGCGACTTTAGCGTCCTCCGGGCTGGCGACCGCGCCCACCAGCCTGACCGGAAAATTGGCCTTCAACAGCCCGCTGACCAGCTCGGCCGACGGCTTCTGGGTGCAGGTCACCAGGTGGATACCTGCTTCGCGGCCGCGCTGCGCCAGCCGCACCAGCGCCGTCTCCACTGCCTTGCCGCCGGTGAGCAGCAGATCGGCCAGCTCATCGACGCCCGCCACGATCACCGGGCTGCTCACCCCGGCGGCATCGCGCCGTTCCATCTCTTGGACCAGCCAGGCCAGGGCTTTCACGCCCTGCTCAGCGCTGGCGGCTATCCGTCCAATGACGTGGGGCAAGCTGCTCAGCGGCCCGAAGCCGCGGCCTTTGGGATCGACCAGCACCAGACGCAACACATCTGGCTGGTTGTAGAACGCCAGCGAGAAGAGCAGGGAACGCGCCAGCGCCGTCTTGCCCGATCCCGTGGTGCCGGCCACCAGCACATGCACGATATCGGGGCTGGGCAGGCGCAGCAGCAGCGGCGTACCCTCGTCGTCAAGCCCCAACACAGCCGTCACCGGCGGGGCCTCGCCGATGCGTTGGCAGAGCGGCAGCAGGCGCACCGGCTCTGGCTGCTCGCGCGGCACCTCGACCTGGATCGCTCCCTGTTTACGGTAGACTCGCGCCGAGCGCACGCCCAACGAAAGCGCGATCTCCTCGGACAGATCGGACACCTTGTTGACCTTGGTGCCCATGGCCGTGGTCACCTGGAAGCGGATGAAACGGGGAGTGATGGTGGCGCCCCAAACGCGGCCTGCGACTTTGTGCGACGCCAACACAGCCTCAATTCGATCAGATTGCATTTCCAATTGCCGCCGGCGCATAGGTGACTCCTGGTGTGGTTCCAGTCGTGGTCTACGGGGCGGCGCGCCGCATCTGATACTCCTTTTGTGCCACAGCTAATCGAGGTTTCAGCCACCCGAGAGGGTTAAACAACAGAACGCTTGTTCCGGTTATATTATAACAGAACAAGCGTTCTGCTGTCAAGCGCCACGCGCGAACAAATTTTCTGCTCGCAAGGCTTACGCATTTGCCATGAACTATATCAATTCACGAAAGCCCTCGGCCACAATTCGTCAAATTCGTGTAATTCGTGGCTTGTCCCGGGTGTAGCACAGGAGCCCTGGCTCGGTCAAGCAGCGAGGCCGTTCTGCCGCGTCACCTGGCTATACCAGCGGCCACTCTGTTTGACCGTGCGCGTCAAGGTCGCATAGTCGATGTGGATCAGACCGAAGCGCTTGCCATAGCCGTGGCTCCACTCGAAGTTGTCCATCAACGACCAGATAAAATAGCCGTGTAGGGGCGCGCCCGCGGCGATGGCGCGCTGGGCCTGCACAAAGTGCTCGCGCAGGTAGGCTTCACGGCGCGTATCCTTGATCTGGCCTTGCTTGTCGAGCTGGTCATCGAAGGCCGCCCCGTTTTCGGTGATCAGGAGGCTGCGGGGCGCATAGTCCCGGTGCAGGCGCATGAGCAAGTCGTATAGACCCTCCGGGTAGACCTCCCAGCCCATCTCGGTGTGCTCGCCGCGCTGCTGGACCATATCGACCCGCAGTGGCGCATCCGAGCCCGCCTTACAGACCATGCGGGTGTAGTAGTTGACGCCCAGGAAGTCGCCCGGCCGGTTGATGATTGCCATGTCGCCGGCCTGCGGCTCGACCATAGCGCCCTCGATCAGCTCCAGCGTGTCGTCGGGGTAGCGGCCGAGATAGAGCGGCTCCATGAACCAGCGGTTCATAATACCATCCTGCCGGCGGGCGGCCGCCTCATCCTCGGCGCGGTCGCTGACCGGGTAGGTGGGGTGAAAGTTCAGGGTGATGCCAAGCTGCGCGGCCGCGCCCGCGTTGGCCCGCAGCGGCTCCATGGCCAGGCCGTGGGAGAGCAGCAGATGGTGGCCAACCAGCAGCGCGCGGCGCAGGTCTTGCCCGCCCGGCGCATGGGCGCCGAACCACTCGCCCATGAAGGCGACTACCCACGGCTCGTTGTGGGTGATCCAGTGCTGCACCCGGTCGCCCAGGCGTCGCGCGACCAGGTCCGCATAGTCAGCAAACCAGTAAGCCGTGTCGCGGTTGCCCCAGCCGCCCAGGTCTTGCAGCGCCTGCGGCAGGTCCCAGTGGTAGAGGGTGACGTAGGGCTGGATGCCTGCCGCCAGCAGGCCATCCACTAACTGATCATAGAAGTCCAAGCCGGGCGCGTTGACCTGGCCTCGGCCGGTGGGCAGGACGCGCGGCCAGGAGATCGAAAAGCGATAGGCGTTGAGGCCCAACTCTTGCATCAGGCCGATGTCCTCGCGCCAGCGGTGGTAGTGGTCGCAAGCCACGTCGCCGGTGTCGCCGTGCTCGATCTTGCCCGGCGTGTGGCTGAAACGATCCCAGATCGACTCGCCCTTGCCGTCGGCCTGCCAGGCGCCTTCGATCTGATAGCTGGCGGTGGCTGCACCCCAGACAAAGCCAGGGGGGAATGGGAGGTGGTGGGTCATGATAGGGTCCTTGGGGGCAGATTGGTAAATTAGTAAATTGGTGGATTGGTGGAATGGCGCGCCTGCGCCGCATGCGCTCTGTCATTTTACCCCCGGTTACA
>JBFYTD010000145.1:0-5994 GCA_041300885.1 Anaerolineae bacterium
CGTAACCCGTAATGCGTAACCCGTAACCCGGAAGCTGTGCATATGTCCTGTGCTTCCGCTTGGCGGAAGGTTCTGGTTACGAGTTACGAGTTACGGATTACGAATAGCAGCGCATTCACCACGAAAAGAGGTCAAGCTATGTACATATTCAAGGCAGGCGTCGTCGGCGCCGGGTTCATGGGTGCGGAGATTGCCCAGGTGATCAGCTTCAGCGGGCTGCCGGTGGTGGTCAAGGACGTGGACCCCGGCATGCTCAAGAAGGCTGAGGAACACATTCGCGAGATCTATCAGAGCCGGGTCGACAAAGGCAAGATGACCCAGGGCGAGCTGCGCGACAAGATGGACCTGATCGAGTTCACGCTGGACTACGACTCTTTCGAGGACGCAGACTTCATCATCGAGGCCGTACCGGAGCGCATGGACCTCAAGGTCAAGGTCTTCCAGGACTTGGCCAAGGTCGCTCCGGAGACGACCATCTTTGCCTCCAACACCTCGGCGCTCAGCATCTCGGAGATGGGCCACAAGGGCGGCCGGCCGGAGCGCACGGTTGGCATGCACTTCTTCAGCCCGGCCCACGTCATGAAGCTGGTGGAGATCATCCCCGGCCTGGACACGACGCAAGAGGTCATCGACGACACAGTACAGTTCACCGAGAGCCTGCGCAAGATCGCGGTTGTGGTCAAGGAATGCCCTGGCTTTCTGGTCAACCGCCTGCTGGCCCCCTACCTGGGCGAGGCCATGCTGGCGCTGCAAGAGGGCGCGGCCACAGCCAGCGAGATCGACGAGGCCATGGTCGAGTTCGGTATGCCTATGGGACCGTTCACGCTGCTTGACTTCATGGGCATCGACGTCAGCGCGCATGCGGGAGCGTACATGGCCAGCGAATACGGCCCGCGCTTCGAATCGCCCGAGATCCTCAAACGCTTGATGGCGGCCGGCCGTTACGGCGAAAAGACGGGCGGCGGCTTCTACGGCTATGGCGAGCAGAGCGACGCGCCGGTCAAGGCGATGATCGCCGAGATCCAGGCCAGCGGCATCGCCAAAGGCCCCTTCTCGGTCGAGCGCCTGGTCTTCCCCATGATCAACGAGGCGGCCATGATCGCCCAGGAAAACATCGCCACGATCCCCGACATCGACATGGCAATGATTGCCGGCACCGGCATGTCCTACCAGGGCGAGCGGGTCGGACCGCTGGCCATCGCCGACGAGATCGGCCTGGACGTGGTGTTGGCTGGCCTGGAGCAGATGCTGCACGAGCCCTGGGGCGGCGAGCGCTTCCGCCCGTCGCTGCTGCTGAAGACCAAAGTACGCGCCGGCCACCTGGGCAAGCAGAGCGGCCGCGGGTTTCATGAGCATATGAGCTGGTAGTTGGTAGATTGGTAGATTGGTAGATTGGTTCGTCGCCCGGCGACGCGACCACCTTACCAATCTACCAATCTCCCAATCTACCAATCTCCCCATTAACCGACACAGGAGACATCCCCATGGCAGAGTATCAGAACATCAAATTCGGCGTGCAGGATCGCATCGCCGTGATCGCTATCGACCATCCGCCGGCCAACGCATTTGACCGCCGCACGCTGGACGAGTTGGAGGGCGCCTTTGACGAGGCTACTAACAACGCCGAGGTCAAGGCCATCGTCCTGACCGGCGCGGGACAGTTCGCCTTCGTGGCCGGCGCGGACATCAAGGAGATCAAGGGCATGGAGGGCGACGAGGCCGCCATCCGCGCCTACATGCAGAAGGGCCAGGCCCTGTTCAGCAAGATCGAGGCCAGCCAAAAGCCCGTGATCGCGGCCATCAACGCCGTGGCGCTGGGCGGCGGTCTGGAGCTCGCCCTGGCCTGCCACATGCGCATCGCTGGCGACAAGGCCCGCTTCGGCCTGCCTGAGATCAACCTGGGCATCATGCCCGGCTGGGGCGGCACACAGCGCCTGCAGCGGGTCGTGGGTAGGGCCAAGGCCACCGAGATGATCCTGACCGGCGACATTATCAACGCTCAGGAAGCCTATCGCATCAACCTGGTCAACAAGGTCGTGCCGGCCACAGCCGTGGTCAAAGAGGCCATGGGCCTGGCCAAGAAGATCACCGAGAAGGGCGGCGTATCCATAGCCAAGGCGCTGGAGGCCATCAACGCCGGCGCCGACCTGCCGCTGGCCGAGGGCCTGGCCGTCGAGCTGGACGGCATCACCGGCCTGGCCATGACCAACGACGCCCGCGAGGGCATCCTGGCCTTCATCGAGAAGCGCCGGGCGAATTTTACGGATAGTTAGTTGGAAGATTGGTAGATTGGTAGACTGGTAGGTTGGTAGATCGGTACGCAACGACGCACCAGTCTACCATTATACCAATTTACCAATCTACCAATTCCCAATCTACCACCCAAGGAGGCCCCCATGAATTTTGCCTTCACCGAAGAGCAAGCCATGTTTCGCGATATGTTCGCGGACTTTGCAGCCAAGGAGGTGGAGCCGCGGGCGGAGCACATGGCCGATGACGAGAATGTGCCGGCCGCGTTGTTGAAGAAGGCCGCAACGCAAGGCTTTCTGGGCGCGCTGTCGCCGGAGGACTACGGCGGCGCAGCGCTGGATCCCATGAGCTACATCCTGCTGCTGGAGGAGATTGCCAAGTCGGACATGAGCACAGCCATGGTGCTTCACGTCCACAACAGCCTGGCGAGCCGGGCCATCCTGCTGTGCGGCAGCGAGGCGCAGAAAGAGGAATGGCTGCCGGCGCTGGCCGAGGGCAGCGCCATCGGCGCCTGGGCTCTGATGGAGCCAGACTCTATTGCATTGGGATCGATGCAGGCAACGGCCAAAGCCGATGGCGAGGGCTATCTCCTGCACGGCACCAAGGCCTGGGTGTCAAATGCGGGCATTGCCGGGCTGTATGTGATCTTCGCCGTGGCGCCGGCAGGGCCAACGGCCTTCCTGGTACCGGCCGATGCCACGGGACTGAAACTGGGCGGCCGCGACAAGACTCTGGGCATGCGCGGGGTGCAGATCCACCCGGTCTACCTCAACGACGTAGCCGTGCCGGCCGAGAATGTGCTGGGCCAGCCCGGCGGCGCACAGGCGGTGCTGGACCAGGTGGCCGACTTCTCTCGCATCTCTATGGCTGCCATCGCGCTGGGCGGCTCGCACCACGCGCTGGACCTGGGCGTCAAGTTTGCCATCGACCGCAAGCAGTTCGGCAGTGAGATCGCCCTCAAAGGCGCGATTCAGGCCTTCATCGCCGACTCGGCGCTGGAGGTGGAGACGTTACGCAGCCAGATCTACCGCTGTGCCTCGTTGGCTGAGCAGGGCAAGCTGGACCGCGAGGCAGCCGCCATCGCCAAGCTGTGGGCCAACCGCGTCGCCTACCAGGTGGGCAACCGTATGATTCAGACCCACGGCGGCTACGGCTACATCCTGGACTATGCCATCGGCCGCGTGTTCCGCGACTGCCGCACCATCGAGGGCATCGAGGGCACCAACCGCTCGCAGCAGACGGCCATTGCCAAGAGCGTGTTGGCGGCGCATGGCTTCGCAGCGTAGCCAGAGGTGTCAAGCCGCAAGCGTCAAGTGTCAAGTTCCCAGTGTCAAGTATCACGCGCTGAACTGCGCAAGCTCCACCTGACACTCCGACACGCCGACACTCTGACACTCTGACACTCTGCCAAGAAGGTAAACCTTATGGACCTGACACTACCCAAAGAGTACGACTTGTTGCGCCGGATGATCCGGGACGTGATGGAGAACGAGTTTGCGCCGGTGGCCGAGGAAGCCGACGAAAAGGCCGAAGTGCCCTTCGACGCCATCAAGGTGGCGGCCAAGGCCGGACTGTTCGGCATCCCTTTCCCCCAGGAATACGGCGGCAGCGGCGCAGGCGAGACCGGCTACGTGATCCTAATGGAGGAGATCAGCCGGGTGGACAGCGCTATGGCCACGGTGGTCGGCGCCCACATCGGTATCGCCGCCATGGCGCTCTACGTGGATGGCTCCCACGCGCTGAAGGAGAAATACCTGACGCCTCTGGCCCAGGGCACGAAGATCGGCGCCTTCTGTCTGACCGAGCCGGCCGCCGGCTCTGACGCCGCCGCCATCAAGACCCGCGCCATACGCTCCAACGGCAACTGGGTCATCAACGGCACCAAGATCTACATCAGCAACGGCCCCTTTGCCGACCTATTCTCCGTCCTGGCCGTGACCGACCCGGCGCTGGGCGCGCGCGGCGGTGTGACCGCCTTCGTGGTCGAGAAGGAGATGGGTACCAAGATCGGCGTCGTCGAGAAGAAGCTGGGCATCCGCGCCTCGGCTACCTCTGAGGTGATCTTCGATGAGGTTGAGGTGCCGACCGCCAACATCATCGGCCAGGAAGGCTTGGGCTTTGTGACCTTCATGAAGACCCTGGACCTGGGCCGCGTGACCGTCGGCGCGGCCTCGCTGGGCGGCGCGCAGAAGGCGCTGGAGATGATCATCGACTACGCCCGGCTGGCCGAGAAGTACGGCATGCCGCTGGCTCACCAGCAGCAAGTGCAGTTTATGATCGCCGATCTCTATTGCGACATCGAGATGCTGCGCGGGCAGGTCTATCGCACGGCCTGGATGGTGGACAACCACCGCCCGTTCGCGCGCGAGGCCTACGTCTGCAAGTTACGGGGCAGCGAGATCGCCAGCAAGGCGGTCAGCTATGCCATGGAGATCCACGGCGTGCTGGGCCTAAGCCGCGACTACCCGCTGGAGCGGGCCTTCCGCGATGCCCGCATCGCCGAGATCTTCGAGGGCACTAACGAGATCCAGCGCATCATTATCGCCCGCGACCTGCTCAAGGAAGTCGGCGTATTCATCGAGCCGTAGCAAGGAGGCGTGCAGTGCGAATAGTCGTTTGCATCAAACAGATCCTGGACCCCGAGACCATCAAAGTCAGCCGCAGTCAGCAGACTATCGACGATCGTGGGGCCAGGAAGATCATGAACCCGCCCGACCGCTGGGCGCTGGATGCTGCGCTGCGGTTCAAGGAAGCGGACCCATCCATCGAGGTGATCGCTCTGTCGCTGGGCGAGCCGGACGTGGAGGATATCCTGCGCGAGGCGCTGGCCTTGGGCTGCGACCGGGCCATCTTGCTCAGCGACGCCTATGTGGTCAAGGCTCGCACGGCTGGCCTGGCCCAGATCATCGCTACAGCCATCAAGCGTCTGCGCAACGTGCAGTTAGTGATGACTGGCCACATGGCGCTGGATACCGGCAGCGGCACCTTGGGGCCGCGGCTGGCCATCGAGCTGGGCGACTGGCCCGTGTTGATGGATGTGGACCAACTGCGCCTGGAGGGCAACTACGCCACCGGCTTGCAGCATGCGGACGAGAAGTACTATCACAGCAGCTACCCGCTGCCGGCCGTGGCCACCGTCCTGCAGACGCCCGCACACCCGCGCTATGCCCACGGCGCCGACATCATCAACGCCTACCGCGTGCGCAACGTAGAGGTATGGAGTAGCCTGGCGCTGGGCATCGACCCGACGGCCCTGCCAGCCCCCACCACCGGCCGCCAACTGCGCATCCCGCCCGCCCGCCAGATGGGCTTCATCGTCGAAGGCACGCCGCAAGAGGCTGCCCAGACGCTGATCGCCATGCTCAGGGCGCGACGCGTCATCTAGCCGGCCAGGAGAGACCCTATGGACCTGTCATTTCTGGAACAACTGCTCGGCTCAACGGTCGAGGAAGAAGAGGGCTACCGCAACATCTGGGTGGTGGCCATCGCCTGGGAGCCGCACCTGCGCGCGTGTGATCTGCAAGTCGTCGGCAAGGCGCGCAATCTGGCCGATAGCCTGGGCGCCTACGTCAACGTCCTGTTGGTGGGTGACAATGCCAGCGAGGACCTGGCGCGTGAGCTGATTGCCTACGGAGCGGACGCTGCCTTCTGGGGCGCGGGCTATCCTACCGGCCACAGCCTGCTGGACTTCTTCAACCAGCACAAGCCGGAGATCCTGCTCTTCGCCGACGCGGCCGGCGGCCG
>JBFYTD010000146.1:0-5961 GCA_041300885.1 Anaerolineae bacterium
CTGGGCCGGATCGGCGCTGGCCAGCACCTGGCCGGCGACCAGATAGGCATCGATGTTGCCATAGAGGGGCAGGAACGAGATCTGTTCCGGCAGCGGCAATATCTGTTGCACCATAGCGTGGGCTGCGGACCAGTCGCCCTGCGCAGCCAGGATATCTGCCTGCGCAGTCTGGGCAGCCAGGATCAAAGCGGTGTCTGGTAGCGGCTCCGTCAGCGCCAGGGCCTCGACGCAGGAGACCAGCGCCGGCTGGAGCTGTCCCTGCGCCTGATGAAGCCTGGCCAGCACCAGGTGCGCCAGCGCCAGCGTATTGCGGGTCGACACCTGGGCCGCCAGATCCAGGGCTTGCCGGGCGTTGCTGGATGCGGTGTCATAAGCGTGCAGACCAAGGTAGGCTAAGGCGCCGTAGGCCAGCGCCAGCGCGCGGCTTTCGACGCTGCCCAGGGCATCGAACAAGGCCCGCGCCTCCTCCAGGCGCCGCCTTGCTCCCTCCATGTCGCCCAAGGATAGCCTCAGGCGACCAGAGTACAGCAGAGCCGTACCGACGCCCACCCGATCCTGAATCTCGCGGCGGATTTGCAGGCCCTGCTCCAGCATCTCCGTAGCTTTTCGAAAGTCGCCCAGCGTATGGTAGGCTGTGCCCAGGTTGTTCATCAGTATCCCGGTAAGTCGGCGCCGGCCAGCGGCCAGCGCCAGCGCCAGGGTTTGTTCGTCCAGAGCCCGCGCGGCATCGACTTGACCTCGTTTGAGCATGATTGCGCTCAAGCCGCCTAGCGCCGCAATGCGCAGACGGATGTTGTCGAGCTGGATAGCTAGCTCCAGATAGCGACGCGTGGCATCCTCAGATGCCTCCATGTCGCCCAGCCTCCAGTACATGGCAGCCAGGCTCATATTGCTATTCGCTTCTAAGAGGTCATCCCCCAGCAATTGACCCAGCTGCAATGCCTCTTGAGCTTGCGCTATTCCCAGCGGGAGTTTGTCAAGTTGTGCGGAAAACATCGACTCTAGATACAGCAGGCGGCCCAACACGGCCTGGACCTCAGCCATATCGGCTGCGTCATGCAGCGCCGTTCGCAAGACTGACACCGCCTCTGTAAACCGGACATCGGCCTGTTGGAACAATGCCTGGCTGTACCAGAGCTGCGTTATGCCGCGTGCCATCTGACGCAGCGCAACCAGGTCCAGCCAGCGCACTGCGGTCTGCCAGGCGGCCGTCAGGTTGTCGATCTCACGCGCTGCTTCCTGCATTAGCGCGGGCTCATCGCTCAATGCCTCCTCTTTAGCGTGCAGGAATTGGGCATAATAGGCGCAGTGCAGTCTGGCCGTCCTCTCCTGCGCGCCGGGCTCGTCCAACAGCTTGTCGGCGGCCAGTTGGCGCAGCAGATCGTGCATGTCGTAACGCGTTGCAGCGACCGGGCCCAGCAGCGACTTGTCCGCCAGGCTGGCCAGTACTTCAGGAGAGGCGCCGGCGACGGCTGCCGCAGCCTCCGGGGTAAACCCGCCGCGGAACACGGCGCAGCGGGCCAGCGCAGCCTGCTCCGGCGGGGCCAACAACTGCCAGGAATACTCGAAAACCGCCCGCAGGCTGCGATGCCGGGGCGCCAGGTCGGCCATGCTGGCGGCCAAGGTATCGACCGTGGCCGCGATAGCGTTGGCGATTTCGTTACATCTATGCTGGTCGGTCAAGGCTGCGGCCAACTCGAGGCCCAGAGGCATACCCTCGACCAGGCGGCAGATCCAGGCCACGGCTTCCTGGTTGTTTTCATCCAGAACGAAGCCGCCGCGGCGGCGGTCGGCGCGTTCCACGAAGAGCTGGACGCTGTCGTAGCGCTGCACTGTCTCCAGGGAGAGCGCCGGCGGGGGCGCGGGCAAGCCGCCCAGGCGAAATGCGTATTCTGCCTGCAGGTTGAGGCGGCGGCGGGAGGTGACCAACAAACAGAGGTTGGGTGCGGCCTGCAAGAGATCGATCAGCAGCGGCTCGGCGCCGAGCAGGTGCTCGAAGTTGTCCAGCAGCAGCAGCAGCCGCTGGCCGGCCAGCCGTTGCACGACTTGATCGAACGGCGAGACGGCAGGTCGGAGCTGGATCGCCAGGCGCGCGGCGATGGCCGTGGCCAGCCGTTCGGCGATGGGCAAGGACTGCCGCAAGGCGGTAGCTCCCTCGTCGTCCGGGCTGAGGTTTGCCAGGGGCACGAACCAGACGCCGCCGGGGAAGGCGGACCCGACCTGTTCGGCCAGGGCCAGGGCCAGGCGGGTCTTGCCGATGCCCCCTTCGCCGGTGATGGTGAGCAGGCCACAGGCAGGGTCTGCCATCTTACCGGTCAGGAGGGCAAGCTCCTGCTCGCGGCCGAAGAAGGGGGTGAGGGCGCGGGGGAGAAAGCCTTGTGGCGCAGCCGGCGCGGCGCTCAGTTGCTCGTCGCGTCTCTGCTTCAGCAGCTTCACCTGCGCAGCCAAGCGTCTTCGCCGGCCGGCCAGCCAGACGGCGAAGGCCGGACAGTCGGGCAGCTCCAGGCCACGCAGCAGCTCCCCCTGCACCAGGGCCAGCGCCTCCTGCACCTGCTGCAAGCTGGTGGCCTGGCCGGCTGCCGCCTGCTCCAGCAGTAAAGCGTCGCACCAGAACTCAGGGTGCGCCACGTCCAGGTGAACCGTCTGGCGGGTGGTGTGCAGCAGATCCAGCGGCGCCAGGGCCTTGCGCAGGTTGTAGAGCGCGTTGCGCAGGCTGTGCCGGGCCGTGTCGATAGTGAAGCCGTCCCAAAACATCTTGACCAGCGACTCGCGGCGGATCGGTCTGTCCTTGGGGGCCAGGGCTAGAAAAACCAACAGGGCGCGCTCCTTGTCCGTGGCAAAGGAGCGCAGCGATTGGTCGTCCAGCAGCGCCTGAAATGGGCCGAGCGTGTAGAGTCGTAGATGAGGCGGCATGTCAAGCCTGGTGATGATAGTCGGGGCTAAGATGAGCAGCCAGCCCAATGATTATACATGGATCTCACGAAAATGGCCATAAAGGCCCTCAAAACTGGTTGAAGTCTTGTCACCGCGGTATGAGGCTGGTTACGTTCTGGCCGAAATGACGTTTTCGTGACGTAAGACCCGTTGACTTGGCGTCTGTCGTGTGAGATCATTGTTCCTTAGCAAGAGGGTTTCTTGCTAGGATTCACGCTGAATTCCTGGCTAGTTTACGTAGTTTGTAGTGTAGCGTTACGCGTATCAGCACTTAGCTATAGCCAGTTTTGTTGTCAACCCACCGTCTTAATGATAGGGAGAAGCCGTGCCTCCATGTCCAGGATCTTACGCACCCAACGATTCGGATTAGTTCTATCGGAACCAGAGCGCGAGGGGCTGCGCTGCCTGGCTGAGATCGAAGGCCTGGCCGAGTCCGATGTGATCCGCCGCATGCTGCGTCTGGCCATCAACGAGCTGCCAGAGTCGTATAAGCAGGCCATCAACTGGTCGACCGTGCCCAGCCGGCTGCAAGACAACGGCATATCTATCCAGCGACCGTAATGGCGCGGGTTTGGAGTCCGGCGCCGGGGCGCATGATGCTGTGCTCTGCTGATCGCATGTTGTCTGTTGTTTTTGTTACATTGCGTAACGAAATTTAAGTTTGCACCCGTGACGAAAGCAACGCCCTTGCGTCTTGACAAAAGATAGGTGGATCAGTTGCCTACCGCTTTCGTCGCTCCTCCGCAGCCCATTGTGAGCGAGGCCGGCCGTGCCACTGGGCTATTCGTGAGTCCTCATCCTGAGTGACCATGATAGCTCAAACAGCCACACTTAATCGTTCATGTTCCTCGCAACTTCCGTAGATTCCCGCATGCCGTAAGACAAAGGAGAGTAGCTTGCCATGTCATCTGTCCGCAACCGAAAATTGAGAAGCCGGATCCTGTACATCTCCATGATCTTGGCCCTGGTCTTGAGCATCGTGCCTCAGGCCCTGCCCGGAGTCGACGTGCCGGCGGCTGAGGCCCACAACCTGCAGACCCGCATGGTCTACATGTTCTTCGACCCGGAGACGCAGGACTGGCTGGACGACCGTGTCGCCACAGCCGCTCCTGGCACGCCGTTGTTGCAGGATGGCGATGAGGTCGGCCTGATCATCAAGGTGGTGCCGAGGGACGGCACCACCACCGGCGTCGGCGGGCACATCGACTTCTACGTGCCCAACGGCATGCAGGTGGTGGACGTGGGCTACGTGGTCCCCGACGGCGACGGCGGCTTCGATCGGGTGGGCATGAAGGGCCAGTCGCCCATCGCCATCGGCGCTGGGCCTATTGGCGCCAAGACCACGGCGGAGTTGATTGGCCTCACCGACGTGTACGCCAGCCCGGTCAGCGACCTCTCCTCTACGGCGGTGAACCCGGCCACCGGCCTGCACCTGGGCACCATCGCCGGTCTTTACGGCGACACAGGCATCTTCTATTCCACCGATCCCAACACGGCTTATGGGTCATGGCAATCCCTCACCGGCGCCTCGACCGCGAACGGCTGCGGCGCGTTGGCCTTCAACCCGTCGGCCATCGGCCCGCGCATCACCAACAACTCGGGCGACGTGGTGGTACCCTGTAACGCCTGGGACGCCGGCCAGCTCTATGCCTGGGGCGCCAAGGGCACTACCTACACCGGTCCTGGCGCGTCCAGCGCGCCTATCGTAGACTACGGCGACGGCCGCGGCAACGCGCCGTGGGGCTTCGCCAGCGGCGTGGCCGGCCCGCAGAGCGGCTATGCCTGGGCCTTCGACTGGTTCGAGTGGCGCGCCAGCGCCCAAAATGCAGCAGCTATGCGCGCGGCCATGGATGCCGCCGGCAGCGTCGGCCCCTGGGAGCGCATCGAGTATGACGGCAGCCGCCTCTCCTACGACCAGCCTGGGCTGGCCAGCACTGTGATCGGCTATGCCAACAGGGACGCCAGCGCCGTCGGGCGCGACCTGGCAGCCAATCCCCTACCCGTGACCGACGCAGCGGCCGGCCAAACTGACCTCACCAGCCCCAAGGCCATTCGCTGGGCGGTCGGTCAGCTCACCGCGTTCCGGCCGGAGTATGCCTGGGTCAAGGTCATGGTGACCGAGGATACATCCGAGATCGACGACAACACCCTCTGCGCCGACTTCGACCTGCACGCCCAGACCTTCGGCGGCGACGCCGGCGGTACTGACAACGGCAAGGACCACCTGTGGCGCTACTACGAGCCCACCGAAGTCAAGATGAACATGTGCGTCGCCGTGGGTAAGCCGGCCACCAGGGAATTCGTTCGCTCCGGCGACATCTTCCAATATCCGGTCAAGGTCTACAACTTGCAGAACTTCACCCTGACCAACGTCGTGGTGAGCGACACCCTGGGCGGCGGCCTGACCTTCCTCAGCGCGTCGCCGTCGCAGAACAGCGGCCCCAACCCCCTGGTATGGAATGTGGGCACGCTACAGCCCGGCCAGAAGTTCGAGTCGCTGGTTACTGTCAGAGCCTCCAGCACCGGTTTCCTGGATAACTGTGTGACCGTTTATTCGGACCAGTTGCCGCCGCAGAGCTCGTGCGACACCACCATTTCGGGGCAGTATCCCTTCCTGGTGCCTACCAAGACTGCCAGCGTCAGCAGCGCTGCCCCTGGCGCTTCCGTGCTCTACAATGTGCTGGTCAGGAACATCGGCACCGGCCCCACTGGCAACCCGGTGACGGTGCGCGAGTTCCTGCCTGAAGGCATCACCTACGACCCGACCTTCACGCCGGTGGTCAACGTCAACGGCGCCCTGGTGACGGCTTCGGTCAACGCCACCAATCTCAGCGAACCGGTTTTCACCATACCGGCGGCGATCCAGGCTGACAACCGACTGACGATCACCTTCCGCGCCACGATCTCGCCGGCGGCCCAGCCGGGCAGCTACTGCAACACCTACTCGGTGACCCAGAATGGCGTGCCGATTACCACCGGCTCGCTGGCTTGTGTCACTGTGGCCGGCGGACAGATCGGCGACACCAT
>JBFYTD010000147.1:0-9938 GCA_041300885.1 Anaerolineae bacterium
CTTGCCCAGCAGCGCGGCCGGCACTGCGACCGATGGCCCGTTGGCCAACACGGCCCGCGGCCGCACCCGCCACAGCAGGATCGGCGCAAGTTGGGCCAGGCTGTGCAGGGTGTGCCAGGCGGCCACGGGCAACGAGTCGGTGTGGCCCTTGACCTTGCTGCGCGGCCGCCCCACCCGATAGACCGCTCCCGGCCGGCGGATCTTGCCCTCCGACAATTGGTCCTCGGCCGCAAGCAGGTAGTGGTACTCGTACTGCGGACCTAGCTGGTCGAGCAGTTGCAGCATCTGGCGGGTGTGGCCGCCCTCGCCCAGCACGACAAGCAGTCGCATCATTCGTCCTCGCTATTTTCCAGCCGGGCAGCTTTGCCAGCCCTGCCTTGTTTGCCAACCGCGGGTTGTGCGCCCGCGTCGCCAGCGCTGCGAGCAGGGTCGGACCACAGAAACTCGGTGCGGCCCAGCACGTCGTCATGGGCTTCGCCGTCGGCCTCGTCGTCAGGCTCAGCACTGCCTGCACCGGCCGCAGCTGGCGCCAGGCCGTACAGTTTGGCCAGGCTGGCGCGCTGGCGGCGCCAGGTGAAACGCTCCACCGCAATGCGGGCGTTGCTGGTCAGGCTTTCGGCCAGAAACGGCCGGCTCAACACGCGCACTGTCGCCTGGGCCAGGGCCGTCGCGTCTTCTGGCAGCACCAACAAGCCATCCACGCCGTCGTCCAGCAGCTCCGGGACGCCGCCCACGGCCGTGGCCACGATGGCCGTGCCGCTGGCGGCCGCCTCCAACAGCACCTGCGGCAGGCTGTCCTCGCTGGCTGTGCGCCAGACCACGCTGGCCTCGCGAATAGCGTCCTGGCGCTGGCGCTCCGTCAACGCCGGGCGATAGGCCACTGCCTCCGCGACACCCAGCGTGCGCGCCAGAGCTGCGACCTCTTCAGCCAGCGAGCCGCTGCCGGCCAGCATCAGCCGCGCCTCAGGCATACTCTGGCGCAGCAGGGCCAGTGCGTGCAGCGCCATCTGCGGGTTGGCGCGCGGCTCCAGCTCGTCCAGCCACAACAGCAGCGGGGGCCAGCTTGTCCTGGCCAGCAGCGGATACGTCTCTAGCGCCAGCAGGTTGGGCACAACCGACGCCCGCAGCCCGTAGCGCTGCAAGATCTCCTGGCCAAAGGCCGAAGTGGTCGCCAGTCCATCGATGCTGCGCAGCAGCGGCAGAATAAGGCGCCACGAGCGCGGCACGAAGGAGCGGGCCATGCCGCCGGAGTAGGAGACGACAACCCGCCGCCGGCCCAGCTTGCCGAAGAGCAAGGCCATCAGCACCGGCAGATAAAAGCCCCAGTAGCTGGCCGCCTGCACGTGCAGCAGGTCGCTGCGCGGCAGAGCCACCAGCAGCCGCCAGCACATCGCCAGCACCTGCGCGATGGGTAACAAATGGATGCCGACGCGCGGCAGCCGGCGCACGCCAGCCACGTCAGTGTTGACCCGCTGCACCCACGCGCCCTCGGCGTGCAGCAGCCGGCACAGCAGCTCCGCCTGGCCGCTCAGATCGCCTGACCGCGCTGGAAAAGGGCCGACGACGGCGACACGCAGGCCGCTGAAGGGGCTGGGCTGATCGGTCATGGGGACGCCCCGCCAGAAACCGGGTTTTTTCCGAAAAACCCGGTTTCTTTGCGCGCGTTGACAAAGAAGCGGTGCTTGCCGCCCGGCCCCAGGGGAATGGCTTCGACCAGAGCGATGTCCAGCGCGGCCTCGCCGCGCACCTGCTCTTCCAACCGCTGGCGCAAGAACTGCAGCGCCGCGTCCGGCCCGACGAAAGCGCCCAGGTCGTGAGCGCCGCCCGCAGCGCGCTGGCCGGCGTTGGCCGGCAAGTACCCAAAGCCCGGCCCTGGCGCCACCAGGACGATGATCCGGTCGGGCGCCACCTGGCGCATCTGGAACGATTGCACCCCTGGCATCTGGCGGAAGACGTCGGTGAAGAACCACAGAATCAGCCCGCGGCCGCTGGGCAGCGTCAACTGGTCGCTGCTGCGGCCGGTCACGTGGTCGAGCAGGGGCAGGCCGCGGCCACAGGCACACCGGCCCGCCGCCAGCGCGCCCACATCGCCGACCACGTAACGAATAAAGGGCATGGCATAGGCGTGGAGGTTGGTCAGCACGATGCTGCCTTCCTGGCCGGCTGGCACGGGCTGACCGTCGGCGTCGACTACCTCCACAATGACGGACTCGGCGTTGATGTGGTAGGTCGAGCCCACGCCGCACTGCATGGCCACGTCCATGCCCTCGCCGCCGTAGTAGTCATGCACGCGGCAGCGGAACTGCTGCTCGATGGCCTGGCGTTGAAAGGGATGGAGCATCTCGCCGCTGGTGATCACCGCGGCCAGCGGCAGGTCGATGCCCCGCTCCACCAGGGCCACGGCCAGGCGCCAGGCGGTGCCCGGATAGGCGAACATCACCTCCGGCCGAAAGCGGACCAGGTCGCTCACTACCTCCTCAAGCCGCTGGTCATGCACGGCGTAGGCCGACAGGTTGAGCATACGGGTGGCCTGCTGCTCCAGCCGTTGCAAGGGGCCGCTGCGGAACACGCCCAGCGCGTGGCCGTCTTTGATGTTAGCAGCGCGCATGCCTTGATAGGCGCCAGCCATGGCCCAGCTACGGAACATGACGGCCCAGCGCTGGCCCTTCTCGGCGCGCGTCATGACAAATTGCAGCGGCTCACCGGTGGAACCGCTGCTGGCGTAGCGCACCAGTTGGCGGCGGTCGGCGTTGGCGGCCAGGGCATCGTCAGGATAGGCCGCGCGCAGCGTGGGCTTGTCCAGCAGCGGCAGCCGGGCCAGGTCGTCCAGGCTGCGGATATCCTGCGGCCGCACGCCGTGGGCGTCCCACAGCCGGCGGTAGAGCGGGACCTGGGCGTAGGCGTGGTCTGCCAGGTGGCGCAGCTTAGCCAGCTGCAGTGCGCGCAGTTGTTCCGGCGACCACCATTGGCTCTGTTCCAGCGCGCGCAGCGTCGGGCTGACAGGCATTCCCTGTAGGTGTCCGATCACTGGCAGCGCAGCGTGGCGCAGAAAAGTGGCGTAGGGGTGTGAGCGGCTCAAGGTGGCGTTGATCCTGAGTTGAAGAATCCAGTGTTGCCGCTGCATTGTACCACGCCGCCCGTGCTGCGCCAATACCGTGTGTCGTAACCTGCAACCCCAGGAATGGCATTTCTTCCGAAGAAATGCCATTCCTGCCTGCTCCGTGCCACCTGCAACTTGCCAGATTGCCGGCACTGAACAATAATGTTCAGCGTCTCTGGTTAGGTACGAATCGCTTATGAGCCAAACACGCTTCCCTCCAGCTTTGCGCTCCCTGCCCACGCTGGTGGCCGCGCTGCTGGCCCTGGCGCTGGGCGCGCTGATCGGGCTGGCCGCGGTCACTCCGCTGCTGGGCGGGCTGGGCGCGCCTGCAGATCGGCTGACTGAATGGCTGCTGCCGATTGCGGGCATCAGCCTGCTGCTGGTGGTCAGCGTGCGCAGCCCACTGGCTGGCCTGTTGCTCACCCTGCTGCTGGCGCCCTACAGCCGTTTCATCCCCCTGGACCTGGACGTGGGGGCGGGCATCCCTGCGCTGAGCCTGCCGCGGCTGATGGCCGGCTTCCTGCTCCTGCTGCTGCTCTATCAGGCCGTGCGCGGCCAACGGCGGTTGCGCCCTCTGGCCTGGCCTGACCTGGCCTTTGCCGTGTTCCTGCTGGTTCTGGGGCTGTCGGTGGCGGAGTCGCAGTACGACTCTGTCTTTGCGTTTCAGAGCCTGCTGGACGCCTACGTGCTGCCCTTCGTTTATCTTTACCTAGCGCGCCAGATCGTGCGCAACCTGGGCGACCTGCGTTGGTTCTCGGCGACGCTGGTGTTGGCCGGCGTGGGCTTTGCCTTCCTGGTGATCCGCGAGCAGTTGACCGGCGAGGTGCTGCTCTACGGCCGCGAGGCGGCCCGCTATAGCGCCAGCTTCCAGAAGGTGATCAGCCTGATGGGCAACGCTGCGCCGATGGGCGTCAGCACAGCGATGACCCTGCCGCGGGGGGGGGGGGGGGGGGGTCTGCCTGTGGCCCTGGCCTTCATCGCCCTGGGCGTCTATATGACCTACAACCGCGCCAGTTGGCTGGGCATGGTCATCACGCTGCTGGTGATGGGCGCGCTGCGCCCGCGGTTGCGCCGGCTGTTACTGCCCGCTGTGCTGGCGCTGGCCATTCTGGCTCTGGTCTTCTGGCAGAGCGTGGTCAACAGCCCGGCCGTCAATGAGCGCCTGCTGGAGGATCAATCCATCGACTATCGCAGCACTGTGGCCCAGTTGGCGCTGGAGATGGTGCGCGACGACCCGCTGTTGGGCCTGGGCTACTACAACTTTGGCCCTATCGCCAAACAGCGCTACGGCTGGGACCCTGCGCCCCTTATTGGCATCTACCCACCGGCTCACAACTCCCTGATGTTCATCCTGGTCTCGGGCGGCCTGCTGGCGCTGCTACCCTACCTGGCCTGGTTCGCGATGGTAGCCCGGCAGGGGGCGCGGCGCTTTCTCGCCAGCGCTGACCAGGAGGAGACGCGCGACGTGCTGGCTGCGGGCGCGGCGCTGCTGCTGCTCTACTTCGTGGCCTCGGTTACCTTCGACAACGTCGAGGCGGTCAAGATGAACCTCCTCTTCTGGACGGCCATCGGCGCGATCTGGGGCGGCACGCAGCGGGACTTGTCCCACCGCGTGGTGCAAGCACGGTGATTGAGTAGGCCGCCGTACACCTGCACTGCGCGCAGGCGCAAGTGTCGAAATCGCCGTGCTTACACCACGCGGCGAGCGTTTAGATGTACAGCGAGTAGTGCTTGCCAATGATGGGCTTTCAAATGTATAATGCAGCCGCCCATGCAGTCCAACCTGCGGCCTGCAACCGCCGTTTCATCGTCGCACGAGGCGCGCTATGTCGATCACCGTGGCTATCTGCAACCAAAAGGGAGGCGTAGGCAAGACCACCACCTCTGTCAATCTGGGCGCGGCCTTAGCCGAGCAGGGCCAGCGCGTCCTGTTGGTCGACCTGGACCCGCAGGCAGCCTTGACGGCCTATTGGGGGATGGACGGCGACACAGCAGGGCCGTCGATCTATCAACTGTTGCTGGATGACGCCGCCGTGCCGGCCGATGCCGTGCGCTCCATCCGGCCGCTGATCGACGTCATCCCCGCCGACATCGACCTGGCGGCCGCCGAGATCGAGCTGTGGAGCGCGCTGGGCCGTGAACGCATCCTGCGCGAGGTCCTGTCTTCGCTGCAAGGCGGCTATGACTACGTCTTCGTCGACTGTCCCCCCAACCTGGGGCTGCTGACCATCAATGCGTTGGTGGCCTGTGACCGCGTCCTCATCCCCGTGCAATGCGAGTTCTTCGCCCTGCGCGGGCTGAGTATGTTGATGGACACCCTGCATAAGGTCAAACGCCGCCTCAACCCGCAATCGGAGATTCTGGGCATTCTGCCTACCATGCTCAACAGCCGCACGCGCCACGCTCAGGAGGTGCTGGAAGAGCTACGTACCATGTTTGGCCCGCGCGTGTTTCAGACCATCATCAAGTCCAGCATTCGCTTTGCCGAGTCCACGCTGGCAAAGCAACCCATCCTCGAGTATGCCCCCACTCACCCCGGGTCCCAGGCATACCGGTCGTTGGCACAGGAGGTTCTCAATGACAACCGACCAGCCGGATAATACCCTGGCGAAAGCAGCCGGGCGCGGAGTTGACCTGTTTTTCGACGAGGGCGACGCGCCGGACGCGGCTCCAGCAGCCGCTGAGGGCGCCGCCGCCGTGCAGGAGGTCGCCAGCGATGCAGCTCAGGCCACTGCTGAAGGCATCGATGCGGCTCAAGATGCTGTCACCCAAGCCACAGCAGCGGCAGAAGAGAGCGCAGCCGAAGCTGTCTCGGCCGTGGCTGAGCCAGCCGCCGCGCAGCCCGAACCCCCGCGGGCTGTGATGACGCCGCCGCCGGCCCCGCCGCCGGCAGCCCCGCCCAGCCAGCCTGTGCTGATCCAGGAGTCTTCCTCGAAGCGCTCGAACGGCTGCTTGGGGGCCGTGTTAGGCGCGGTGTTTGGGGCCATGCTCGGTGTGGCGTTGACCCTCGGCTTCCTGCTGCTGACCAACCAGGGGCTCAGCTATGCGCCGCGCGACACGGTCAATGTGTTGCAGGCCACAGTGACCGCCTATGAGCGCGGCGCTAATGCCCTGCGCGGTGACTTGTCGACGCTGCAAGGCGGCCTCTCGGCGTCCCAGGGCGACGTGGGGACGTTGCAGCAGGGGTTGGCGGGCGTAGAAAGCCAGTTGGCAACGCAGGGCGAGAGCCAGAGCGCGCTGGCCAGCGAGGTGACCGGCGTTGTCAGCCAGGTGCAGACTTTGCAGGACGAGGTACTGCCTGTGCTGCAAGACGACGTTTTGGGGCTGCAAGACGACGTGGACGTGGTGGGTGGCGCTGTGGAGGCTGTGGCCAGCGATGTGGTCACCCTGACCGACCGGGTAGATAGCGTCAGCGTCAGCGCCGAGCGCGCTGAGCGCTTCCTGGCGGGCATGCAGGCGCTGCTGGCTTCCGTGCTGGCCGACGAACCGCTGGCGACCACGACACCGTTGACGACGACCGTTGTTCCCACCGCAACCCGGCTGCCGACCGTCACGACGCCGTTGACAACTACCGCCCCGCTCACTACGACCGTGCCGATCACACCGGACGCGCAGGTTCCGTTGACCGCGACAGTGGAGGTAACTGCCACCGTCGTACCGACTGCCACCGTGGCGCCGGCAGCGACGCCTGCTCCAGCCGTTGATGCGATTCGCGGCGCCGTCTTCCTGGACGCCAACCGCGACGGCGTCCGTGACCCCGAAACCGAGCCAGGCATCGGCAACGTGCGCGTCACGCTGTACACTCAGAACCGGACCGAGGTGGCCCGCACTACCACCAACCTGCGAGGCGAGTACGAGTTCACTGATGTGCTTCCCGGCATCTACATCGTAGTCCAGACCGACCCGCCTGGCTTCGCCTCCTCTACCCCCAACGTCCTGACTGTGATCCTGCGGGGTACTCGTCCGGTGGAGAACGTCAACTTCGGCGATTATCAGCCTTAGTGGCGCAGGCCAGTCACGTTGCAAGAACGAGAAGAACTGCGAGGATGGCTCAGGTCATCCTCGCAGTTCTTGCTTTGCCTGGCCAGGATTGGCTCAGGCAAGAGATCGAGTACGTCTTCTTCACCAGCAAGGGCAGTCCTGACTCAAGGTGCGAAGCCGGCATCGCCAGCCGGTAGCCGGGGAGGTGTCCAAGTGGCCAAATTCAGTATTGACGTATTTTACATATTATGATAAAATAGCAGTGCGGAACTATCGGCTGTCATGATCAACCCAAGGAGACATGATCATGAAGCGAACTATCCTGTTTGGTCTCTTGATGGCAGTGGCTCTCACGTTGGCGCCCCTGGCTGCCATCGCCCCTGCCGCCGAAGCCGGCAACAGTCATCCCTCCGGCCAGCAGTGTGTCTATCACACTGTTCGTCTTGGGCAGACTTTGTCCGGCATCGCCAGTTACTACGGCGTGAATATGTGGACGATCGCGCAGCGCAATGGGATCGCCAATCCCAACCGCATCTATGCGGGCCAAACGCTGCTGATCTACTGCTACACGCCAAAGCCGCCGCCGCCGCCGAAGCCCCCCGCGCCGCCGCCCCCACCGCCACCGCCGGTCTATCCGGCGCCGCCGTGTACACCGCCAGCGGCGTGTCCGGGCTATCCGCCGCCGCCGCCGCCACCACCGCCAGCTCCATCGTGCAGCATTATGCCCCAGATGGGCTTCGGCAACGTCTGGAACAACAATGCCGCCGTGCGCAATGCGCTCGGTTGTCCCACGACCACCGAGCAAGGTTTTAGCGGCTGGCAGCAGGCGTTCCAATTCGGCTATGCGGTGGCTAACGACACAACCGGCGTCGTCTATGTGTTCTACAACAACGGAACCTGGCAACAGTTCCAGAACACGTGGACGCCCGGCATGCCGAGCTACAACCCAGGCATCGTCCCGCCTCCTGGCTTCTGTCAGCCAGAGTACGGCATCGGCGAGGTCTGGCGCACACAGGCCGGCGTGTCGCAGAAGCTGGGTTGGGGCAAGTACCCGACCCAGATGACCACCGGTACTTCTCAGCAGTACCAAGGCGGCATGATGCTCTGGACGCAGACCAGCGGCGTCTGGGTGCTCTACAACAACGGCACCTTCCAGCGCTTCTAGCAGCCAGGCGGATTGGTTCCGCACGCATTCGCTGAGCAAACGGCCGGTTCCTCCCAGCAGGGGGCCGGCCGTTTTTGTTGTACTCGCACTTGACAGGGACTCCTCGTGAGAGTATGATGGTGTCAACTTCGTAAACCATTTGGAGGAATTACCATGTTTGGTCCTGGCATCGGCGTACCTGAGTTGTTGATTGTGCTCGTGATCATCCTGTTGATCTTTGGCGCCAGTCGCCTGACCGAGGTGGGCAGTTCGTTGGGCAAGGGTATCCGCGAGTTTCGCAAGGCTGTGCGCGAGGATGAGGATCCGGAGCCTGGGACTGGGGTACCGAACGACAAGGGCACCAACGCTACGTAATAGCATCGTAACCGGATTTCCAGACTGATCGACCGCAGATATGTCATTTCTTCTGCGAAATGACATATCTGGCCGAACTGGTATGACTGCCCGCGGCTTGCGCGCCGCGCGGCAGTTTTTTGTGCCCAAAATTCCTGCTGGTTTATGATCTTGGTCATAGCCACAACGGCTGAATCGGTCTATACTGGTGAGAACGTGTTGCTTGCGCCCGGAATTGACGCCGGATCGCATCGGGTGGCCGTGTTGCCAGTGAGGCTGTTATGACCGACGAAACGCTTAGCATTGAAGATCGCGCCCGGGCTGTATTCAGCGCGCGGGCAGACATGTATGTTGCCAGCGCAAGCCACGTGGATCCCCAGGTGCTGGGCTGGCTGGTTGAGCTGGCGCAGCCGCAGCCCGGCTGGCGTATGCTGGACGTGGCCACAGGCACAGGGCACACGGCCTTTGCTTTCGCCCCCTACGTAGCCGAGATCGTCGGCATCGACCTGACCCCGCGTATGTTGGCCGAGGCCGAGAAGCTGGCCGTCCAGCAAGGCGTAGTCAACGTCAGCTTTGTCGAGGCTGACATCCATGAGCTGCCCTTTGACGATGAGACCTTCGACGACGAGCAGTTCGACCTGGTCACCTGCCGCCGCGGCGCGCATCATTTTAGCGACATCGAGGAGGCGTTGGCCGAGATGGTGCGCATGCTCAAACCGGGCGGCCTGCTGGTCCTTGATGACCGCAGCGTGCCCGAAGATGACTTTGTGGACAGCATCATGAACCGGCTGGACTGGCTGCACGACGAATCGCACGTGCGTGAGTACCGGCCCAGCGAATGGCGAGCCATGCTGGAGGCCGCCGGATGCCAGGTCTTGAGCCTGGAGCCCTACATCAGGCATCGCCCCCTTAGCTCGTTGACTGAGCGCGTCTCCCCACAGAATGTCGCCCAGATTCACAGCATTTTGGCCAGCCTGTCGCCCGCTCAACAGCAGAAGCTCCGCCTGGAGGAGCAAGCTGGCGAGTTGTACAGCGATCATTGGTACGTGATTGCTGTGGCGCAGAAAGTCGCAGATTGACCCACCTCGTCCCTTCGTGTTATAATCGTCGTGCTCTGGCCGCTAGCCAGGGCAGACACCTGTCTCTCCCCTTCAGCCTAGCGACATCGCCCATGCAGGTGGCCACGCGCCGCTTGCCCACACAACGCAAGGAGGATACTTGCCATGACGGCACTTTCACGCACCGGACGAGGGCTCTTGGCCTTTGTGCTGGTTTTTGCCATGCTCACTTCTCTGGGCGGCAGCCTGCCGGCTGCGGCCGCGTCCGATCTAGCGCCCAATGACGGCACTTATCAGACGT
>JBFYTD010000626.1:0-3603 GCA_041300885.1 Anaerolineae bacterium
CGTGGTCGAGAGCCTGCCGTGGCCGGAGTTTTGGAGCCGGCTGAACGGCGACACGCCACAGGAGCAAATGCCTCACGCCTGGCGGCTGGGCTTCTGCGGTGACCTGCCGGACCAGCACGGCTGGCTGTATCAACAGTTCAACACCGACCAGGGAGTCGACCGGCTGCGTTGGGCTGCCGGCGCCAACGCTCCGCTGGCGGCCGATGGCCGCAGCTTCAACCAGTTGACCGCAGCCGCCCAGCAGAGCGCCGACGCTGCCGGGCGCCAGGCGCTGTACCGTGAGGCCGAGCGCATTTTGAGCGACACCGCTGCCGCCTATGCGCCGATCTACTATTATGCTGTTGCAAACCTGACCAAACCCACCGCGCAGCGCACCGTCTACACGCTGACAGGCAACCGCTTCGAAACCTGGACCATCGACTGGCCGGCCAAGCGGGCTGCCGCGCAGCCATAGAACGATCGCTGCCAGACCGCCTTGCTGAAGGAGGTGACGCCGAAGCCTTGCACAGGTCGCTGGCGACCCGAGTCTAGCCGGCTCGATCGATGAGGCCGCTTCTGCGCTCTTGCAGAGCATCTATTCAGTGGTTTTTGGGATGCGCGTTTGCGTTGAGGCTGGCTGTGGCGGTAACGCCGACCTGCCAGCCGCAGAGCAGCGCCGCCCACCTTTGCCGCAAAGGCACATTCAGTTTGAAGGAGAAGAAAGACATGTCTACCAAGAAATGGACCGTCCTGTTGGCGGTCCTGGTCATCGCCAGCATGCTGCTGGCCGCCTGCCCCGCCCCGGCTCCTGAGACGGTCACACAGGTCGTCAAGGAGACCGTCGTCGTCGAGGTCGAGAAGCAGGTCGAGGTCGTGCAGACGGTCATCGTGGAAAAACAGGTCGAAGTTGTCGCCACCGCCGTCCCCTCAGCCGAGGCCAAGGTGCTGCGGGTCAACATACCCAATGGCACCTATCCTGACATCATCGACCCCCAGAAGAGCTCCTTCGTCAACGAGATCGCACACCTGGGCTTGATTTACGAAGGCCTGACGCGTCTGGACAACGACCTGAACACCGTCGAGGGCGCGGCCGAGAGTTGGGCATACAACGAGGATGCCACGCAGCTCGTCTTCACGCTGCGGCCTGACCTCAAATACAGCGACGGAACCCCACTCAATGCGCAGCGTTTCGCCTACTCGATCTTGCGCAACATCAACCCGGAGACGGCCGGCGAGTACGCCGCAATCACCGACGAGATCGCCGGCGCGCCTGAGTGGCGCGGCTGCGACACCGCTGATGCGGCCGCCTGTGAGGCTGCGGCGGCCGCAGTGGCTGAGAGCGTCAAGGCCAGCCATGCCGACGGCGCGGCTTGCAACGCCGATGCGCCGTACGAAGATACCGAGTGCAACACGCTCACGCTGACCTTCTCCAAGCCGGCGCCCTACTTCCACACCGTCATGTCGCTGTGGGTGACTTTCCCGGCTAAGCAAGAGAACATCGAAGTGGGCGGCGAGAACTGGTGGAACAGCTCTAAGTACCAGATCGGCAATGGCCCCTACATCTTGCAGTCCCTGGAGCCCTTTGTCCGTGGCTACTTCACGCCCAATGCTAGCTACTGGCGCGGCGCAGGCATGGTAGATATCGAGTACTCGTATATCACCGACAGCGCTGTGGCCTTCGAGGCCTACAAGAACAACGAGTTCGACATCATTCAACTGGCTGCTGAGGACTACCAGGTGGTGATGGCCGATGCGGCGTTGAGCCAGGAAGCCAACATCTATCCCGGTTCCTGCACCTTCGCGGTCATGTTCCACCAGTTGAAGGAACCCTTCACCGATCAGAAGGTGCGCGAGGCCTTCGCCGTTGCGCTGGACCGCGAGTCCTGGGTGCGCGACGTGCTGCGCGGCCTGGGCGAGCCGACGCTGACCTGGATTCCGCCGGGCTACCCCGGATACGACGCCGAAGAGAATCGCTGGGGCTTCGATGCTGAAGCTGCCAAGGCCGCCCTGGCTACGGCAGCGTCGAGGCGCTGCCGCCTATCAAGCTGACCTTCAGCGACACCCCGCGCAACCGCACCCGCAACGAGTGGCTGGCGGCCAAGTGGAAGGACGTGCTGGGCGTAGACATGGCGCTGGACCCGGTTGAGCCCACCACCTACACCGCTCTGACCAAGGACATCGCAACCGCGCCGCAAATCTTCATCCTGGGCTGGTGCGCCGACTACCCCGATCCCCAGAACTGGCTGAGCGTCTACTGGAAGACCGGCGGCTTCGGCGAGCGCATCGGCTACTCCAATGCCGACTTCGATGCCCTGGTGAACGAGGCCGACACGACGGTCGATCCCGAGAAGCGCGCCGAGCTGTATGCCCAGGCGCAGACCCTGCTGACCGACGGCGCGCCGGTGGCCTTCATGTGGAACAACGTCAACCAGTTCATGGTGAAGCCATGGGTCAAGGGCGTCGTTACGACCCCCCAGGACCACGGCTTCCCTGGCTCCAACGATCCCATCATGGTGGACATCGACGCCTCGATGATGCCGTAACGGATTAGCATCAGACCAGAGGGCCCATTCTCCGGTCGTTCCTGCCCCTGCCGGGTCGCTGATCCGGCAGGGGCAGCCTGAAACGCAGACAGTTGCTCCGGTCGGCTCACCACGGCCAGGCAGAGGCCAGAGCAAAGCCGCAGCCTGCCAACGGTAAGTAGCCAAGCCCCGGTCGAACGGTAATTGCGAGCCGACAAGTCATGCGGATGCGCAGGAGGTTTGCAGATGACGACATTCATCGTGCGGCGGCTCTTCTGGATGATCCCCACGCTGTTCTTCGTGGCGTTGATCACCTTTGTCTTGATGCACGCTGCTCCAGGCGGCCCCTGGGATCGCGATCTGAGCGCCCGGCAGGTAGACGCGCGCACGCAAGAACTACTCAACCGGGAGTTTGGGTTGGACAAGCCGCTCTTCGTCAACCTGGAGGGAGGCAATCCGCTGGACAGCCAGTTCCTCAACTACATCGGCGGCGCGGTGACAGGCAACCTGGGTCCCTCCTATCGCCAGCGCGGCATGAACGTCGAAGATATTCTCTTCAAGCCCCCCGAGGACAAGCCCGTCTGGCAGAGCAAGTTTGGCTATTCGCTGCGCCTGGGACTGCTGGCCTTGGGCCTGGCAGTGCTGTTCGGCATCCCCCTGGGCGCGCTCGGCGCCTTGAAGCGCAATACTTGGATCGACTACATCTCTCTGGGGATCTCTACCATCGGCATCTCGGTGCCCAATTTCGTCCTGGCCATCCTTCTGATCGTCCTCATCGCCGGCCGTCTGAAGCTGATCCAGATCGTCCAGAAGGATTGGACCAGCCCTGGCGCCTGTGTTGTGCCGGCTGTGATCCTCGGCTTCGGCACGTTCGCCTTTATCACCCGGCTGACCAGTTCGCAGATGCTGGAGGTGATGCAGCAGGACTACGTGCGCACGGCGCGCGCCAAAGGCCTGGGCGAGCGCGTGGTGGTAGCGCGCCACATGCTGCGCAACGCATTGATCCCGGTGGTGACCATCATCGGCCCGGCGCTGGCCGCTTTGGTCACAGGCTCCTTCATCATCGAGCAGATGTTCAGCTTCCCCGGCACCGGCCGCGAGT
>JBFYTD010000148.1:0-5893 GCA_041300885.1 Anaerolineae bacterium
GGGCCGGTGCTGGGCAACGAGATGGGCTTCGATGGGGAGGGCGACGCGGCGGTGGTCAACGGCCACGTCACGGCGTACGTGCCCTACGGCGGCAAGCGGGCCGTGTTGGCGCGCTTGCAGGCCGAGCTGGGCGTCACGCCTGACGAGACGCTGGCGGCCGGCGACACCCGCAGCGACCTGGGGCTGTTCAGCCTGGCCGCCGTGTCTGTCGCCGTGCAGCCGGACCATCCTGATGTGGCCAGCGCGGCGCAGATCGTTTTGGCTAACGCCGACCTGCACCCACTGCTTGAGCGGCTGGGCCAGATAGCGCCGCATCTGTGGCCATAGGCTGAACCCAATCTCCGTGCCGGCTGGAGGAAATACAAAAAGGCTGAAGGTGGGCAACACCTTCAGCCTTTTCTCCTTTCAGCAGAGTAGGCCGTTCTTGAACTGGCTCGGTCGGAGATTGGGAACCATTCCGGCGGGACCAGCCAGAGCGGTAGGTTTTCCTACGGCTGGCCAAAATCGACGATGTAGTAGTAGCCCCAGCGGCTCAGGGCCACGCCGACGCCAGCTTCGGTGTAGTTACGGCCCATGATGTTCTCATAGTGGACGCCACCGGGACCTTCCCAGTACCACATGTTGAAGGCGCTCTGGGCGTTGATAGCGTTGGCCCAGTTTTCGCTGGTCCACGACGGGTAGTAGCCTACCCGCGCCAGCCGGGTGCGCAGGCGGGCGCCATCTGTACCCACATGGCTGCCCCAGCCGCGCTGTGCACAGTCGTTGGCGTGGGCCTGGGCCGCAACGGCCAGTTGATCTGACCAGGTCAGAGCCGCGAGGCCGTTGGCCGTGCGTTTCTCGTTCATCTGGTTGAAGATCAACAGGGCGCCGTCCGAGATGCCTGACGGCTGTTGCACCACACCCGCTGGCGCCGCTTCAGTAGCTACTACTTCAGCCGCCACCACCGCGTCCGAGACGGTGATGACGCCGCTGGCCTCGGGCAGTGGTGCAGGTTCCTCCTGCGGCGCAGCAGCGGCCTGCTCAACAGGAGTTTCGACCGCTGGCGCGGGCATAGGTGTGGCTGCCGGCAGGGGTGTTGGTGCGACCGTGGGTACCGGTGTTGGTGTAGGGGCAGGCGGGCGCTTGATATCGGCCGGCGCTGCGGGTATCCACAGCTTGTCGCCAGCATAGAGCCAGTAGGGCGCTTCCAGGTTGTTGGCCTCTACCAACGCCTCCATGCTCAGGCCATGTGACACGGCAACAAGCCAGACGTCATCGCCAGGCTGTACTGTGTACAGGTAGCCGAAGCCGAGGGTATCGCTAGAGGTTGGGGGATCATCCAGCCTGTCGAAGGCTGGTGGCTGCTCTTTGCCGTTTGGGCTGGCAGGGCCAGCCGCGTTGGCAATGGTGGGAAAAAGAAGTGTGGTGAGCAGCACGAAGGGAAGCAGTCGATTGAAGTCGAGTATTCTCTTGTGCATGGGGGCGAATATAGCACAGTTTTTGGCAGGGGTCAAAACTTGGCGTGCAGGCGCGCGCGGCCGCAGACGGACCTGCTAGGGTTCTGTAAACACGCTGCGTGACCAATAATCCAGGTCGAGTCCGTCAGGCAGCGGCCAGCCCTGTTCCCCCAGCCAGACAGTGTGCAGCAGCACTAGGCGCAACTGCTCTTGCCAGTCCATCTCGTCAGCCTGTTCATTGGCCAACATCTTAGCCCAGTCAGAATCGGCGACATTAAAGAAGGTATCGACCATGCGGCGGATCGTGCTGCTTGAAGCGGCGTTCTGCGCCAGGGCCAGCAGCATGAAGCGGTCGGTGGCTGCGACCTGGGGATGGTTGTGGAGGATGTAAGCGTTGGCCTGGCTGAGCTTGGCCGTCATGATGCGAATCGCAGCGTTGGGGGCGAGCAGATCAATCCCCTGCAGGTAGGGCGCCCACAGGACGACTTCTCCTTTGCGCAACTGGGCGATGCCGACACTGATGTTGTCGTCCACCAACTCGCGCCAAACCAGCTCCAGCGCGTCCGTGCCGAAGGGACGATCCTTGAAGTCACTGCCCTGGTGCGCGATGGACGCGGCCACCAGCAACTCCAGATCATCGGGCGCCCAGCGCATGATCTCTTGTGCGTGGTTGATAACCTCCCTACGACCCTGAATCGGCGAGATCGGCCCCAGGCCGCTGAGGGAGCTGATACCCCATTGCCACAGGTTATAGGTTAGCCCCCAAGTCTCGACCACGTCCTGCACGCGCTCAGCATCGACCAGCGCGCGCTCCCGTGGTCCCATGTTGGCCGCCAATATCGATTGGGGTGGAGCCGCCTGATTTTTGACGACCGTCCATTCACCCCATTCGACGAACTCTGTCTGATCTTGGGCTCGAAGCGGCCCAGGGAAAGCTGCCAACACGGTCGCTGCTAGCAGTGACGTCAGCGCTGGCCGCAGCCAGCGAATCATTTTGATCATTGCTCTGCGGTTGGCTCTAAAAAAGCCGGGGCTGGCCGAGGTTCTGGGCTTGCCCAGTGGACAAGCCGCCTTCCCTTAGTCGCCACTTGCCTACTTCAGGATATAATAGGTGCCGCGCTTCAGGCCGACCTTGATCACAACGCCCCGGTCGGACAGATCGACCATGTCCAGGCGCAGGGTTTCGGCCGTGACATCGGGGCACAGTTCCTGGTAGTCGCGGCTGGTAATGCGGCCATGCTCTTTGATGTACTGGATGGCGCGCAGTTGCCGTTCGTTCATGCTGCTTTGCCAGCCCGGCATGCCGGGCAGCGGGTCCCGTTCTCGTACGTTTTTGAGCACGACAGTGAAGCTATGTGGCGTGGCGCTGAAGTTGGGCTGCGGGTGGCCGGCCTTGACCATGGCCTCGATCATCTTGTCGATGCCCAGCCCCAACTCCTCGATATAGTTCCAATGGTACAGGCCGTTGACCAGCCGCGGGTTGCGGCTGAAGTGTTCCTCGACGATATTGTCGATGGTGATGTAGCCCGGCAGGCCGCCGGGGCTATGCACCTCCAGGCGGTCGTCGAACATGCGGATCTCGATACGCCGGCCGCTCAGCCGATAGTCACGGTGGCAGACCGCATTGACCAGCGCTTCGCGCACGGCGATCTGTGGGTACTCGGCGCGCTCCTCGCGGCGCAGTCCCGTAACCACCGCCTCCACCCGCATCTCGTGCAACAGAATCTTCCACGTCTGCTCGATCACCTGAGCCAGCGGGCCGGTGATTTCGTCACGACGGGTATAGCCGGGCAGCCCGCCAGGCCCGCGCAGCTCAGAGCCGCTGAAACGCACGAACGTCAAGCCAGCCTGGGGCAGGAAGAACTGCGGCTCCAGGCCAAAGAGCAGGACGCCAGCCACCGTGGGCTGGCCCTCGCCCGTCAGCGCACCGATCTGCCGCAGCAAGCGCTCCTGGGGCAGCTTAATCTGGCGGCCCTGCTTCTCCTCGCGCTGGGCGATGTAGTCGCGGATCATGTCCGGGTCCAGGTCGCCCAGCTCGGCGCCGGGCAGTTCCTGCATTTCGTAGTCGCCCGACGACTTGCCCGAGGCCAATTGGCGCACCTGCTCGCCGCCCAGCGGACGGTTCTCGCTGCCGCTGCGAATCAATACCCGGCCATCGGCCAGCGCGTGTAGTTCGGTGGAGCGGGGCACGTGGATGGCAGCGGCGGCGCCACCGGCGGTTTCGACCTGCTCCCATTCGGTGCGGATCGGCGGGCGGCACTCCAGCAGCGCGGCCCGCAGCGCCTCCTCCATCTCCTCGCCAAACAGCCCCTCGGCCGCCGCACCGCTCTCGTTCACGCCCAGCAGAATTGTGCCGCCGTCGGCGTTGGCAAATGCAACGAGGGTTTCAGCCAGCCGGGTCGCGTCAGGCTGTGGCATGTATTCGGTGTTGGGACCGGAACCGGCTTTGAGATGAGATCTGAATGACATAATCGTTGATCTGTGATTGCTGAAGGTTCCGTCGCTGAGCATCCGGCCTGGGAGGATCTGATCGTGGCTGAGAACCTGACCGCCAGCCGGGAGGAATTGGACGCCCATCTTGCGCTTCGCTAGAGATCAAGCGCCTTCTTCGCTCTCCGCCTTGCTCGCTTCAGTAAACCGGATGCGCGCGCAGGCTGACACGCTGTCGCCGTCGCCCAGGTTGACCATCTTGACGCCACGCGTCGACCGGCTCATCTGGCTGATGTCGGAAACGCGCATGCGGATGATGATGCCGCCGGTGGTGATCAACGATATCTGATCCTCGGGGTGGACGACACGTCCGGTGATGATCGGGCCGGTTTCGTCCAGGCGGTGGATGTCCACGGTTTGTACGCCCTGCGTGTAGCGGCTGCGAGCGGGATACTGGGCCAGTGGAGTGCGCTTACCCCAGCCCTTGGCTGTCACTACCAGCAGGTCAAGTTCGGGGTCGACCACGTCGAAGCCGGTCACCCGGTCGCCCTCGCGCAGTCGAATCGCCCAGACGCCGGCCGCCGTGCGGCCCATGGGGCGCACCTCGTTCTCGTGAAAGCGCAAGGCGAATCCGTCCGCAGTCACGATCACCAGCTCCTCGTCGCCGTTGGTGACGCGCGCCCAGCTCAGCTCGTCGTTGGGGTCCAGGTTCATGGCGATAATGCCCGACGGCCGCACGCTGGCGAACTCGCTCAGCTCCAGGCGCTTGATGCGTCCCTGGATGGTCAGCAGGCTGATGTAGCGAGCGGCCGCGAAATTCTCCACCAGTACCAGGGCCGTTACGGTCTCGCGCGGCCCCAGGTTGAGCACGTTGACCAACGGCATGCCTTTGCCGGTGCGCAGGGCCTCGGGCAGGTTCCACACCCGGTCGGAATAAACGCGGCCCTGGTTGGTGAAGAAGAGGGCGTAATCGTGGGCGTGGGCGAAGTGCAGATGGGCGATCTCGTCCTCGTCGCGCGTGGTCATGCCCAGCACGCCGCGGCCGCCGCGGCCCTGGGCGCGGAAGTGCTTGGCGTCGGTGCGCTTGACGTAGCTGTTCTGTGTGATGGTGATCAACACAGGCGTGTTGGGCGTCAGGTCCTCCTCGCGCAGCTCAGTCAGACCCTCCAGGGAGATGTGCGTGCGGCGCTGGTCGGCGAACCTTTCGCGCAGCGCCAGCATGTCCTCTTTGATCAGCCCCAGGATTTTGTGTGGATTGGCCAGCAGGTCCTCCAGCCAGGCTATGGTAGCCATCACCTGGCTGTACTCCTCCTCGATCTTGGCCTGCTCCAGCGCGGCCAGGCGGCGCAGTTGCAGGTCCAGGATAGCCTGGGCTTGTCGCTCGCTCAACCCAAAGCGACTCATCAAGGCATCGCGTGCGGCCTCGGCGCTGTCCGAACGGCGAATGGTCTCGATCACCTCGTCCAGGAACTGTAGAGCGATGCGCAGTCCCTCCAGGATGTGGGCCCGCTCGCGCGCCTTGCGCAGCTCGAACTGGCTGCGCAGCGTGATCACCTCCTGGCGGTGCTCGATGTAGATGACCAGCGCGCGCTTGAGCGACAGCAGCCGCGGCTCGCCGTTGACCAGCGCTAACAGGTTGATGGCGAAGGTGGATTGCAGCGGGGTATACTTGAAGAGCCGGTTGAGCGTCTTCTTGGGGGTCGTACCGCGCTTCAGCTCGATCACGATGCGCATGCCTTTGCGGTCTGACTCGTCGCGCAAGTCGCTGATTTCATCCAGCTTGCCCTCGCGCGCCAGTTCGGCGATGCGTTCGATCAGGGTGGTTTTGTTGAGCTGGTACGGGATCTCGCTGACGATGATCTGGAAGCGGTTGCGCGCCTCCTCGATGCTGGCCACAGCCCGCATCTGGATGTGGCCGCGGCCGGTGGCGTAGGCCGAACGGATGCCGTCCAGCCCCATGATCACGCCGCCGGTGGGGAAGTCCGGCCCCGGCACGAACTGCATCAGCTCGTCGACGTCGATCTCCT
>JBFYTD010000627.1:0-3936 GCA_041300885.1 Anaerolineae bacterium
AACTTTTAAAAAAGAAAAATGCTGATTATGAATGATGAAAGGATTATAGCAGATTCAAGGGAGATGACATCTGCAGACCCCAAGTACCGGTCGGAAAATGTCTGCTGGAGCCGTGTTCGGGCGCCGGGTCAAATTTATGACTTAACCAAAATGATTCTTGACAGTAGGCGGCATTTATTATAATTTGCTTCATTCCGCTCTTTATCAACCCGAGAGGAGGCAAGAGATGAGGACCAAAACCATGAGCGACAACAATGTTGAGAAGATGATCATTGTCGGCAGCGGCCCGGCCGGCTACACCGCAGCCCTTTACACGGCGCGGGCCAACTTGCAGCCCCTGCTGTTCACCGGCAACGAGATTGGCGGCCAGGTGGCCATCACCTACGAGGTTGAGAACTACCCCGGCTTCCCCGATGGGCTGACCGGCCCTGAGTTGGTCGAGAAGTTCCAACAGCAGGCCGAGAAGTTCGGCGCGCGCATCGAGTATGACTGGGTCAGCGAGGTGGACTTCAGCCAGCATCCCTTCGTGGTGCGCACGGCCAACGGCGAGCACAAGGCAGAGGCTGTGATCGTGACCACAGGCGCCACCCCGCGCAAGCTAGGTGTGCCCGGCGAGAAGGAGTACACCGGCTTCGGCGTCAGCTACTGCGGCACCTGCGACGGCTTTTTCTTCCGCGGCAAGGAGGTCATCGTGGTGGGCGGCGGCGATAGCGCAGTGGAGGAGGGCCTCTTTCTCACCAAGTTCGCCAACAAGGTCACGGTCATCCACCGTCGCGACGAGCTGCGGGCCAGCAAGATCCTGCAGGACCGCGCCTTCAGCAATCCCAAGATGGAATGGAAGTGGAGCACCGTGGTGGAGCGCATCAATGCCGCGGGCGGCAACGGCAACGGCACCCCGCCCAAGGTGGTCTCGGCCATGCTCAAAGACCTGAAGAGCGGTGAGAGCTATGACTTCCCCACCGACGGCGTCTTCGTCTTCGTGGGCCACACGCCCAACTCGGAGTTGTTCCGCGGTCAGTTGGATATCGACGATGCGGGCTATATCAAGACTGACCGGCGCTACCACACAAGCGTGCCGGGCGTCTTTGCGGCTGGCGAGATCCAGGACCCCGTCTTCCGCCAGGTGATTACCTCGGCCGGCCAGGGCGCGGCCGCGGCGATGCAGGCCGAAAAGTTCCTGGGCGAGCTAGAGGCGCAAAGCTACCAGGAAGTTGCGGCTGAGCATGGTCCGGCCGTGTTGGTGGCCATGTAAGCTGGCGCGCTGCCTGATGAATGTCAAGCCCCAGGGAATTGTTCCTGGGGCTTTTTCACACCAAGTAAGCAAGAGATAACCATGATCAACGCACAGTCTCCCGTTCTGGTGACCGTCTTTGGCGGAGCGCGGGTTGCGTCCGACTCCCACCTGTACGCTGATTCGCTGGAACTCGGCCGCCGGCTGGCCGAGGCTGGCTATGTAGTGGCTACCGGCGGCTACACCGGCACCATGGAAGCCGTGCTGCGCGGGGCCAGGGAGGCCGGCGCACACACGGTCGGCTACACCTGCGCCACCTTCGAGCGCGACTACCAGCCCAACCCCTGGGTGGTGGAGGAGCGCAAATCCCCGGTGCTGTCGGCCCGTATCCAGCGCCTGGCCGAGGAGAGCGACGCCTTCGTGGTGGTCCACGGCGGCTTGGGCACTCTGGCCGAACTGGCGCTGGTCTGGAACATGCTGCTGGCCGGCGAGCTGTCGGTCAAGCCCCTGGTGGTAATCGGGCCGGAATGGCCCAAGGTGATCGATGTGGTTCACGCCGAGACGCAGATGGGGTCGTCGGCGCTGCGGCTGCTGACGTTGGCGGGAACGGCGGAGAAGGCGGTGGAGCGGTTGCAGATACTGTTGACGGCGGAGCAGTAGCGACGATTAATCGCAGGTCGCAATTTGATGAAAACGCCTGTCGGCGCTCTCACCGGATGATCAGTCCGGCGAGAGCGTGTCCGGCGAGAGCGTACACGTCGATCCTGTTACAGCAGCACAACACTCGCCACATACGGCAACATCGCCAGCAGTCCAAAGGCCGGGTGCAGCCGCGCGGTGCGGTTCTGGCGATCCCAGTTGAAGAGCAGGATGGCCAAGCCAAATGCCAGCACGCCGCCGATCAGCAGGATGGCCAGCGAGGCGCTGGCGCTGAAGGGCACAGCCGCGCCGTAGGCCAGGCCGTTGTAGGCGTTCATGGCGTGGGTGGCCGGCAGCAGGCGAGCGACCGTCTGCGCGCCGGCCGGCAGGAAGTCGAAGGGCATCATCAAGCCGCCGATCAGCATCGAGGGCAGGAAGATCAACTGCGACCAGAGCAGCGTCGCCCGCGAGCTGGAGGAGACTACGCCGATCAGCACACCCAGCCCGGCGAAAGCCACCACCGAGGCCAGCGTGACAGCACCGAACCAGGCCCAATCCGTGGGTGCAGGCGCGTCGAACAGCGGCGTGGCCGTGGCCAGGATGATGGCCGTCACCACCGCCAGGTGCAGGAAAGTGGTCACTGTCGGCGCGCTGAGGATGTTCAGCGCGGGCACGCCGTGGATCTTGTAGCTGCGCAAGATGCCTGCGTCGCGCGCCGTCACCAGCGGGTCGGGCAGCGTCATCAGCGTGGCGATCATCACCGCAAAGATCACCATGGCCGGGATCATGGTCGCGGTGAACAGCGGGTTGATCTCGGTCATGATCAAGCCCATCATGGCGTAGAAGGCCAGCGGGAAGGCGTAGGTCAGGAACAGAAGCTGGCGGTTGCGCAGGCTGCTGCGCAGCTCGATCCAGGTGTGGTTGGCAAAAGCGGTCATGTCGAGCCTCCATTATTCCTTGCTCGGGCCGGTCTCCCGACCGTGCCCGCCTGCTGTCAATTGCTCGGGCCGGTCTCCCGACCGTGCCCGCCGTTGGTGATCTCCAGGAACCGGTCCTCCAGCGACGGCCTCTCCACACGCAGGTCGACCAGCGCATCGCCGTGGCTTTCGATGTAGCCGATCAACGCCGATACGGTCGGTCCCACATCGGCGCTGAAGTAGACGGCGTAGTCTTCTTTGAGCGCGTGCTGCCTGACACCGGGTATCGATCCGTTGGCCTGCTCCAGGCTGCCCCGCTCAGTGCGCACCGAGACCTTGGTCAGCCCCGCGCCGGCAGCCGTGATCTCCAGCGGCGTGCCGGCGGCGGCGATCTGGCCGTGCAGCAGGATGGCCACCCGGTCGGACAGCCCCTCGGCCTCGGCCATGTCGTGCGTGGCCAGCAGGATCGTTGTGCCCTGCGCTTGCAGCTCACGCATCAGGCTGTGCAGCTCGACGCGCGAGGCCACGTCCAGCCCGGCCGTCGGCTCGTCCAGGAAGAGCACCTCGGGCTGGTGAGCCACAGCCAGCGCCAGCGCCAGCCGCCGCTTCTGGCCGGTGGACAGCTCGGCGTAGGCCGTGTTGCGCTTCTCGGCCAGCCCCAGCCGGTCGAGCAGGTCGTGGCGGGGTTTGATGCCGTGGTAGGCGCAGAAGAACTTCATCGCGTCGGCCGGGCTGATGCTATCAGGCAGGCCCGAGGCCTGGAGCTGCACGCCGATCTTGCCGCGCAGCTTGCGCGCCTCGCGGCTGGGATCGACGCCGGCTATGCTGAGCCGACCGCCGTCGGGCTGGCGCAGTCCTTCCAGGCATTCCAGCGTCGAGGTCTTGCCTGCGCCGTTGGGGCCTAGCAGGCCGAAGATCTCGCCGCGCTGCACCGCAAAGCTGACGCCGTCCACGGCTGTAAAGTCGCCGTACGTCTTGCGGAAGTTCTCGACGGCGATCATGGTGTCGTTCATGGGTGTTTCTCCATGGTCATATCTGGTCGCAATCCGGCGGATTGCGCTACGAGCACGTCGTCCTGTTCCAGTGTCAGCTTCAGTGTACGTCAAGATCGCCGTCCTGTCATCGGTCAACCGGCGAGTCTGGCCTGTC
>JBFYTD010000149.1:0-5871 GCA_041300885.1 Anaerolineae bacterium
GCGTAGAGCTGGGCAGCCAGGGTCTTGTTGTGGGCCAGAATCAGGGTTGGGCGCTGGACGCGCTCGATGATTTGCGCCATGACGTACGTCTTGCCCGTTGCCGTTGCGCCGAGCAGCGTCTGGTGCTTGTGGCCGCTCTCCAGACCGCCGACCAGGCGCCTAATCGCCTCTGGCTGATCGCCCATCGGTTGAAATTCGGAAACTAGCTTGAACTCAGGCACGTCATTCCTCGTGAGATACAGAACATCGGTTCGCAGGCCACATTATAACGTCGGCCGAAGCTTTTGTCCAGACAGCTTGACGCCAGTCACGGCCCCAAGTATACTACCAAACGATGAAACACAGAAGATTGCACCAAGGCAAGGTACGACAGACGCTAGCCCATCTGACCAGCCTGTATCTCATGCTGACGCTGCTGCTCAGCCTGGCGCCCGCGCCGGCCGCGCTGGCCCAGCCCGCGCCGGTCGACGTGCAGGCAATCCTTGAGGCGATGACCGTAGCCGATCGCATCGGCCAACTCTTCGTCGTCACCGTACAGGGCGCCGACGTGGGTCCCGACTCGGCCATCGCCGGGCTGATTCGCGACTATCGCGTTGGCGGCGTGCTGCTCAGTCCAGCCAACGGCAACTTCCGCAACCTCAACCCCGACGGCACACCAGCGGACACGCCACAACAAGTCGCCCGTCTCACCAACCAACTGCAATCCCTGGCTTTCGACGGAATTTTGCCGGCCGAGGCAACCCTTGCGCCTCGTACCAGCGACGTACAAACGCTGGCGGTACCCGACGGTCGCGGCGTTACCCTGCCGCTGTTCATCGGCGTCAACCAGGACGGCAACGGCTCGCCCCATAGCAGCCTGCGCAGCGGTTTTACGCCGCTGCCGAGCAGCATGGCGCTGGGGGCGACCTGGAACACCCAGGATGCAGCCGCGGCCGGCGCCATTGTCGGCAGCGAGTTGGCCGAAGTGGGCGTCAATCTGCTGCTTGGTCCGTCGCTGGACGTGCTGGACATGCCGCGGCCTGACCCGGAGACTACTCTGGGCGTCCGCTCGCTGGGCGGCAACTCCTTCTGGGTGGGCCGGCTGGGCCGCGCCTACATCGGCGGCGTGCGGGAGGGTTCACAGGGTCGAGTGGCCACTATCGCCAAGCACTTTCCCGGCCAGGGCAGCAGCGACCGCCTGCCCGAGTACGAGGTGGCTACGATCCAAAAGTCGGCCGAGGCGCTGGCGGCGGTGGAGATTGCGCCCTTCGCCGCTGCCGTGCGGCCTGGCACGCTGCAAGACCTGCTGCCGCCCAGCGACCAGGCCCCGCGCAGCGCCTCGACCGTCGTCGACGGCCTGCAAACCACCCACGTGCGTTACGCCGCGCTGCAGGGCAGCAGCGAAAGCATTCCCCCCATCAGCCTGGCGCCGCAACTTTCCCAGAATCTGCTGGAAGACCCGGCCTTTGCCGACTGGCGCAGCGCCGGCCGTGGGCTGGTGATGAGCGATGACCTGGGGGCGCCCGCGATTCGCCGCCATTACGATCCGACCCTGCAAAGCTTTCCCTACCGCCGCATTGCCCAGGACGCGCTGCTGGCCGGCAACGACCTGCTGTTGCTGGCCCGCTGGAGCCTGGACGACAACCCTGAGACGGCGGCGGCCAACATCAAAGACACCATCACGTTCTTCCAGGAGAAGTACAGCAGCGACGCCGATTTCCGCCGCCGGGTCGACGCGTCTGTGATCCGCATTCTGACGCTCAAAGCGCGGCTTTATCCGGAGCTGAACCTGCGCACGAGCCTGGTAGACGGCAACCTGCTGGAGCAGCGGGAAACACAGGATACGACGGTCGCCCAGATCGCCCGCAACGCCATCACCCTGCTCAGTCCCAGCCCGGCCGAGCTGGCCCAGCGCATGCCGGCTGGCCCAGGGCCGGACGACTCGATCCTCTTCATCACCGACGCCCGCAGCGACCGCGAATGCAGCGCCGAGGACTGTCCGGCCGCGCCGCTGATCGAGCCGACCGCGCTGGCCGACATCGTCCTGCGGCTCTACGAACCCAGCGGGCAAGTTGCGCCGGATCGGGTCGCGAGCGTGAGTTTCGACCAGATCGACGCCTGGCTAAACCCGGTTGACAGCAGCGAGGACACCAATCTGGCCAACGAGGTGGTCGCCGGATTGATCAACGATGCCGATTGGATCGTCTTCGGCATCCTGGACAACGCGCCCGATGCAGCGGGAACGCGCGTGATGCGCCAGTTCCTCAGCCAGCGGCCAGTTAGTCGCGAGCAGAAACGGCTGGTGGCCATCGCCTACGACGCGCCGTTCTTCCTGGACGCCACCGACATCACCAAGCTGACTGCCTACTTCGCTGCCTTCGGCAAGACCGAGCCGCTGCTGGAGGCGTCGATGCGCGTGCTGTTTCGGGAGTGGACCCCCACCGGCGCCTCGCCCGTCGACATCAGCGCCACCAACTACACGCTGGCCGAAAAGCTGCGCCCCGACTCCACCCAGTCGATCCCGCTGAGCGTGCCCGATGTGCGGGTGCAGATGGGCAGCAACACCTTCACGGCCAAAGTGGGCGACACCCTGCGCGTGCTGGCCGGGCCGATCCGCGACAACAACGGCCGGCTGGTGCCCGACACCACGCCCGTAACGTTCAAACTCAAGCAGCGCAGCGACCAGTTCGAGCTGCCGTTAGGCGAAACGGGCACGCGCGACGGCCTGGCTGAAACGTCAGTGGTGCTAGAACGGCCAGGCGACTACGAAGTTCAGGTACAGAGCGGCCAGGCCGTGGGTTCCCTCAGCCTGCTGCTGAACATTGTCGACCTGGAGCAGGGCGAAGCGCGCGTGGCGGTGGCGACTGCCACGCCCAGTCCGGCGCCGACCGAGACCCCCACACCCACAGTCACACCCACCGCGACCCTTGCGCCGACGGCGACACCAGAGCCCACGCCTGAGCCTACGCCGGTGCCGCCCCTGCCGCCCAAACGCGTCGACGGCGGGTCCTTTGCGTTGTCACTGGCCAGCCTGGGCCTGGTTCTGTTGGCCACATTCTTTGGCTTTCGCGCGCTGCTGGCTGCTCCAGCCACTGCTCTGCGCACTTTCCTGTTAATCGTTGTCGGCGGCCTGGCGGCCTATCTGCTCTACGGGCTGGGCTTGCTACCTGGGGCTACGTGGCTACAACGGGAACTGCGTCCCTGGGGTGCGGCCGTGATCACGTTGCTGGGCAGCGCTGTCGCCTTGGCCGCGCTCTGGGTGCGCCGTGAGCTGCGGCGGTAGGTGTGAGCGCCAAAAATGACATTCTTCGGAAGAAATGTCTTTTCTGCGGACAGCCATTCACGGCGCAATCATGCTGGCGGCGGTGGGCAATGCGGGATCGAGCTCGCCGGGCAGCGGCGGCAGGCGCGGCGACAGCAGGCTGACCAACAGCGCCAGCACCACCAGGCCCACGGCAGCGCCGGCTAGCAGCCTGTTCTTCTGCAAGGCGTCGATCCACGGCTCGCGCAGCGCCTGCCTGGCAGCCGTCACGCCCCTGGATTGGTTACGACTGCCCAACAACGCATCGCGCAGCTCCAACACGTTCTTGGGCCGGTCGTCCGGGTGCATGGCCATGGCCCGCAGTACAGCCCGCTCGGTGCGGGCCGAAATCAGTGGATTGACTTGGCGCAACGGCGTCAGGACGCCTGGCCTGAGGAAGCGCTGCTTGGCGTCGGGCGGCGCAGCGCCAGTGATCAGGTGATAAAGCGTAGCGCCCAACGCATAGATATCGGTGCGGGCGTCGGTGTGGCCGGTGTCGCCGCCGTACTGCTCCAACGGCGTATACTGCACCGTGCCGCGGCCCTGCACCACCGTGACCGTGCGGCTCTCGTCGGCTGCCAGCACCTTGACCAGGCCAAAGTCGACCAGCTTGATGGCGTTGCGCGGCGTGAGCTTGATGTTGGACGGTTTGATATCGCGGTGCAGCACGGGCGGTTCTTGGCCGTGCAGATAGGCCAGGGCGTCGCAAAGCTGGTCGGCCCAGTCCAGGATTTGTCCTTCGCTCAGGAACTGGCCTTGGCGGCGCACCTCGTCGACCAGTTGCTTGAGGTCGCGGCCTGGCACGTAGTCCATAACTAGCAATTCGCGGCTGTTCTCGGTAAAATAATCCGAGACCTTGGGCAGGCTGGGATGGTCGAGGCGCGCCAGCACCGAAGCCTCGCGATAGAACTGCTCTTGCATCTGGACGATGTCCTCAGGCAGCGCGCCAGGCTCGGGCAGGATTTCCTTGACCGCGCAGAGCCGGCCGGGCAGGCGCTGGTCCTCCGCCTTATAGACGGCGCCCATACCGCCCTGCCCGATCAGTTCGACGATCTTATAGCGTCCACGTAGGACTGTTCCTGATTGAAAGGGAGCAGGCATAGGGCCATTATGGCCCACGTCTATAGTGCTGTCAAACAGCGAGGTGTTCCACCATGGCGCAAGCAGAGACTGCCATGTTGATCCTGCAGGCAGGCGGCAACGAGGCTGGCCGGCGCTGGCCCTTGCAGCGTGGCCGCACCGTGGTCGGCCGCAACATCGACTGCGATATCGTCCTGGCCGACCGGCTGGTGTCGCGCCACCACGCGCAGGTCGGCTGGGGCGAGATGGACGGCCGCGAGGGCTACGTGGTCGAGGACTTGCGCAGCAAGAACGGGACTTTTGTCAACGGCCAGGAGCTGGCTGGGCCGCATCTGCTGGAGGACGGCGATGAAATCCAGATCGCGCTGCGCTTCAAATTGGCCTTTGTCGACGCAGGCGAAACCGCGCCGCTCACCTTCGATCTGCCGGCCGGCGCCGAGCGGCTGCGCCTGGACGACGACGCGCGCCAGGTCATGGTCAAGGACCAGGTGATCGACCCACCGCTGTCGCCGGCCCAGTACCGCCTGCTGGCGCTGCTGATGGCCTCCCAGGGCGGCGTGGTGGGCCGCGAGGATATCGTGCGCCAGGTCTGGCCCGAGGCGCTGGAGGAAGGGGTCAGCGAGCAGGCCATCGACGCGCTGGTGCGCCGGCTGCGCGAGCGGTTGGCAGAGATAGACCCTGGCCACCAATATATCGTCACCGTGCGCGGCCACGGCTTCCGCTTCGAAAACGCGCCCGCCTGGCCGGCGAGATGAGCACGCGCCAGACCCTTCGGGTTTCTCTGCGCCTGCGAACGATCTGCCTTGACCAACAGAAACCCGAAGGGTCTTACCGTTGAACGTTCCCCTTTCCCTCTACGTCCACATCCCCTTCTGCCAGCGCAAGTGCCCCTACTGCGACTTCAACACGTACGCGGGGTTGAACCGGCTGTTCGAGCCCTTCACGGCCGCGCTGGTGCAGGAGATCAAGCAGGCCGGCGCGGCGCGCGGCCGGCCTGCGGTCAGGACCCTATTCCTGGGTGGGGGCACGCCCACTGTTTTGCCCGTGGAACTACTGGCGCAGATCATGGACGCCTCCAGCGCGGCCTTCGACGTCTTGCCCGGCGCCGAGATCACCAGCGAGGCCAACCCTGGCACGGTGGACGTCAGCCGCTTCAGCGCGCTGCGCGAGTTGGGAGTCAACCGGCTGAGTATGGGTGTGCAAAGCTTCGACCCAGCCGAACTCGCCTTCCTGGGCCGGATTCATTCAGCCAGCGAGGCGGTGGAGGCCATGGCCGCAGCGCGCGCGGCCGGCTTCGTCAACATCAACCTGGACTTCATTTACGGCTTGCCAGACCAGCCACCCGCCACGTGGCGGCGCACACTGGAGCAGGCCATCGACCTGGCCCCGGAGCACATATCCCTCTACTCGCTGACCATCGAGGAAGGCACCCCCTTCGGCGACTGGGCCGCGGCCGGCCGCCTGGCCCAGCCCAGCCCCGACCTGGCCGCAGACATGTACGAGATCGCCGA
>JBFYTD010000150.1:0-5836 GCA_041300885.1 Anaerolineae bacterium
GAGGCGATCCAGACCGCCAGCGCCTCGCGCATGCCGTTGATGGTATCGGGCATCAGGTTGAGGCGCACGTCGATGTTGGGGTACAGCTTGGCCACCTCGTCCCGGATCACGTCGATGGGCGCGGGACCGGGGCCAAAGGAAGTCTGCAAGAAGCGGTTGTAGGCCAGCGTGATGACTACCGGCTCGGCGGCTGGCTCGGCAGTTGGCTCAACAGCCGGCGCCTCGGTCGATGGCTGGTCGCCCTGGGGCGGCGCAAGCACGGGCTGGCAGGCCGACAGCGCCAGCGCGGCAATGATCACCAGGGCCAGAATGGCCCATCGCGTTCTCGAAATCATGAGTTGCCTCCTCGTCCAAAGCACGAAAATGGATGATCTGCGGCGTGGGCGAGACGACGCAAGCGCGGTCCCGCCCGAGACCGTAGGAATTGTTTCAAGTGTAGCATAAGGTGGCGCGTCGGGCAAGCCACCGGCTTGTCCCGCCAGCCGCAGGCCCCACCACACCCCCAGCACGGCCAGTGCGGTGTCGCGCAGACGAATCAACAGGCTGAGGCTGAGGCCGGCGGCCGGGTTGACCCCCATCGCCCCCAGCGCCAGCACCTGGCTGGCTTCCAGCACGCCCAGGCCCGCTGGCAGCGCGACCAGAAAGGCGATACGCGCCGCGGTCAGGGCGATGATGGCATCCACCGGCGACAGGACGATACCCAGCGCCCACAGCGCCAGCCAGTACTCGGCGATCATGCCCAGCCAGCTCAGCAGTGTGACGCCCATAGCCGCGGCCAGCGCTGCCGGATGTTGGCGGCAGAAGCTGCGCACCTGGCGCTCGCTGGACTCGACACCGCCCAGCAGGCGCGTGATGCGGTCTGGCCCTGCCACGGCGCGGTCTGGCCCTGGCCGCCAACGTTTCCAAGCCTGCGCTGGCCAGACCACGGCGCGCGCCGTTCGGGTCATCGGTCTGCCGCCGGCCCAAATGGCCAGCAGGAAGAGCGGCGGCAGGGCGAACAGGATCAGTGCGGCGGCCAGGGCTACCCGTCCGGCGTCGTCAGACAGCAGCCTCCTCTGCGCGATCAGCGCCACGCCGCCGGCCAGGAAGGCGAAGTTGGCCAGCAACTCCAGCGTCTTGTCCAGGGTCACTGCGGCCACGGCTGTGCTGCGCGGCACGCCGTCGCGCTTCTCCGGCAGGTAGACCTGCACCGGCTCGCCGCCGAACTGCGGGCCGGGCGTGAAGTAGGTGACGCCGAACGCGGCCAGCCGGTAGCCTACGAGGCGCAGGTAGGGGATGCGATGGCCCTGGCTGCGCAGGATGATCCACCAGCGGCCGCTGAAGCTGAGCAGCACCAGGACGTTGAGCAGCGCCAGCGCCAGCAGCTCGGCCAGGCTAAGCCCTTGGAGAATCGCCCACGCCTCGTCCAGTGGCACCGCGCGCAGCACCCACACCAGCAACAGCGGTGCAATCAGCCAAGGCAGCAGGGTCAGCAGACGACGTTTGTTCGGCATGATGAGAGATCAGGCCACGGATTATGCGGATTTCACGGATCGGATTTCTGGCTTCTGACTTCTGACCCTCTGATCCGCGTCATCGGCGCAATCCATGAGCTAATGTTCGTTCGTACTGCGTGGCCGGCCCAGGCGTTGCAGGAAGAGGCGGTCGGAGAGGCGCCAGAGGGCCCAGTCGCCTCCGCCAGTATGCAGCAGGGTGACGGCGCAGGCGGTCAGCAGACCATTGGCCAGAGTCAGCCCGCCGGTAGAGATGCTGGCGCCGGCGGGGAAGAGCAGCAGCAGCGCGCCCAGCCGCGTCTCTAACCCGAAGAGCGTCGATACCACGCCCACCAGCCCCAGCGCCATGATCAGCATAGCGCTGGCCTGCGGCGTGAGCACACCCGGCCAGTTAAAGGCGCCCATCAGGCCGTCGGGCGAACGCAACGCTGTGGCTACCATCGTCGCAAAGCAGGTTGCTGCAACCAGGCGCAGCAGCACGGGCAGCCGGCGGGTCAGCAGACGCTGCCAGCGGCTCAACGTCCTGCGGTAGGCCGGCGACGCCGGATCGATGCGCCCGCTGACCACCAGCCAGTCGCGGCCAAAGCTGGCAGCCAACGGCAGGGCGAACCAGATCGCGGCGAAACGGGTGGCCGCCGGATCCAGCACCGGCCACAACACCACCGCCACGAAGCTCATGAACAAGGCCGCCACGATGCGGCCGTACATGCTGGACGGCAGGTCGTAGACCGGCAGGCCGCGCCAGGTGCGCCAGGCCAGACCGCCCACGAACAGGTAGCGCGCCAGCCCCATCAGCAGCGCCCAGGCCGCCAGTTGGCCGTAGGCCACGGCCAGACTGACCGCCAGCAGCGCGCCCAGCGAGTCGAGCTCTATGTCCAGCCGCTCGCCCAGCAGCGTGGGCTGGTTGGTCACGCGCGCCAGGTAGCCGTCCACGAAGTCGGTCAGGGCCGCGGCGGTGTAGATCAGCGCCGGCAGCCAGGCCAGCCCACCGTCCGGCCACGGGAAAAGCAGGAAGCCTGCCAGGATGCCCATCAGGCAGCCGCGCAATAAGGTGACGGCGTTGGCCAGCCCCAGGCGAGGAAAGAGGGTCATCTCGCCGCGGCGCCGGTTCTCGGGCAGGCCGCGGCGCAATACGGCGAGCGTGTAGACCATGGCCAGCCCAACGGGCGCTACCCAGCGCCAGGCCGGCTCAGCCAGACCAATGCTGCGCAGCAGGGTATAGCTCAAGGCGGCAGCCAGCGCGTATAAACCCACAACCAGCCACCACTGCCGTCGCAGGTGAGCCAGACTGTGCTCTTGTCCCGGTTCCCTCGTTTCAGAAGAAGTCGTCACGATCAAGACTCAGGCATCCTTGCAGCGTCGCCAAACGAATGTGACTCTATTGTCGCCGTGTCGGCGATTTGTGCAAACTGCCAGATGCGCTTATGCCTGCTGCTGCCCGCGGACGGCGAAGTACCCCAGCGCCAGAAATGCCAGAATGTATCCCAGGTAGTTTTCGTTGAGGAAGCGCGAGACGTACAAGAAGCCAAACAGCAGCATGGCGTAGTGCCAGGAGGCTGCCGCAATGGTGTTGTGGCGCGCCTGGCGCCAGCCCAGCCAGAGCAACAGCGGCAGCGCTATGACCACCTCCAGGATCCAGAACGGCCAGGAATCGAAGCGACTGGCCAGGCCGCCGAAGGCCAGCACGAAGTTGCTGGCGCCCCAGCCCCAGATCTGATAGTGCGTCTCGGTGCTGCCGGCCGCCCAGCGCCACACGTCGTCGATCAGGGCGTTGGCGTTCCAGACCAGGTAAGGGAGCATCAGCAGGGCGAAGGCCGCCAGCGCCGGCCAGCCGCGGCGCAGCATGGTTGGGATCGCCCGTGGGATGTCGCGCCAGGTTCCGATCTCCTCGCGCGCCAGCAGCAGGGCGAAGAAGGGAACCATGAACCAGGCGGTGGGCTTGCTGGCAAGGGCCAGGCCGAAGGCGAGGGAGGAGAGCCAGAATTGGGAATGGTGAATGGTGAATGGTGAATGGTTAACGGTTAATGCAGGGGCTGCGCGTGGTAGGAGCGCGAGGGCGAGGACGATCCAGGCCCAGACAAAGAGGTCGTTTTGGCCGAAGATGAGGTCCAGACCCATGATGGGGTTGAGGCCCAGGAGCATCAGCAAGGCCAGCCGCCAGCGGGGCCGGCTGGCCGGCGCCAGACGCACGGCCAGAATCAACGCAACGACGAAGACCAGCAGATAGACGAAGCGCTGGTCATACCAGCCCAGCAGGGCGTCGCTCAGCAGCTTGACCGGCGCGGAGAAGATGAAGGTCCAAGGCAGGTAGGGGTAATGGTCCAGCGCGGTGCGGAACTCAGGCAGGCCCCAGTCGGCCATGGGGGTGTCGCGGTAGTCCTCCACATAGGGGTTGCGGCCGCTGAGGAAGAAGTCGATGGCCGCCTCGGTCTGCAGCACGCCGCCGTCGTGGCTGTAGCTGTGGGGCAGGTTCTCGTGGCGCAGCAGGGCCAGCTTGAGCGTGGGCAGCAGGACGGTGAAGGCGATGATCAGCCAGACCAGGGCCAGCTTGGCGCGCTGAGTCGCCGAGGCAGGCCGCTGTTGGCCGGCCCGGTCGGCGCTGGCCAAGTCGAGGACGAGATAGATCAACAGCGAGGCCAGGCTGAGCGCAGCCAGCAGCAGCGCAATAGGATCGCCAAACCAGGGGCCGAACGCGGCCTCGGCCTGGCCGCTAAGAAGGCGGCCCAGCAGGGAGTGGCCGGTGACGTTCTGGAAGTGCTCGAACAGGCCGGCCTCAGCCAGGGTGTTGATGCGCAGCCGCGCCAGCAGCAGGACGGCCAGCAGCAGCGCATCCCAGCCCGGCCGGCCCAGAGGCAGCGCAGGCTCGGCTACGGCTTGGCCCTCGGAGGACTCCAGCAGTGGCTCGTGGGGTTCAGACATAGGCGCATGATACCACAAGAGTGATCTCCTGTCGATCCGCGGTTCTTTGCCCGCCCGCGCGCCCTATGTTACAATAGCGGCCATGGACTTCCTCACCATCGGCAACATCACCAAGGACCTCATCCCCGGCGGCTACACGGTGGGCGGCACGGTCACCTACGCATCGGTCGCGGCCATGCGGCTGGGACGCACGGCAGGCGTATTGACGCGCCTGGGACCCGACCTGGCGCTGCCCGATGTCTACCGCAACATCGAGCTGCACGCGCTGCCGTCAGCCCATACGCTGACCTTCGAGAACATCTATACGCCCGATGGTCGCGTGCAGACCATTCACGCCTTCGGCGACGCCATCGGCGTGCAGGATGTGCCCGATGTACTGCTGCAGAACCCGCCGGCCATCGTGCTCCTGGGCCCTCTGGCCGGCGAGCTGGACCCGCAGGTCGCCGATCTGTTCCCCAACTCACTGCGGGGTGTGGTGCCGCAGGGTTGGATGCGCCGCTGGGACGAGCAAGGGAGCGTCTCGCACGTGCCGATTGCCTGTACAGACGACGTGTTGCGTTACGCGGATGTGCTGATCGTCAGCACCGAGGACGTCAACCACGACGTCAATCTGGCCCGCTGCTATGCTGATGTGGTCAGGACGGTGGTGTTGACCCGCAGCCTGCACGGCGCAGATGTCTACCACGGCGGCCATGTGACCCACGTGCGGCCCCGCCCTTCCACTCAGATCGACCCCACCGGCGCAGGCGACACCTTCGCGGCGGCCTTTCTGATCTGTTTCCAGGAGACGGGCGATCCGATCCAGGCTGCGCGCTTTGCCAATGTCGCCGCGTCTTTCAGCGTCGAGGGCTTGAGCTACAGCGCAACCCCCACCCGCGCCCACGTCGACGCCTATCTGGCCGAGCATGGATGGTAGCATGACCCGAGTCTACGCGCTGGCTAACCAAAAGGGCGGGGTAGGCAAGACCACCACCGCCGTCAACCTGGCGGCCTACCTGGCCGCAGCCGGCAACCGCGTGCTGTTGGTGGACTGCGACCCGCAGGCCAACGCCTCCAGCAGCCTGGGCGTCAGCGCCGACGAGCAGGAGCAGAGCCTCTACGACGCGCTGATCGACCGCGTGCCGCTGGACCGCATCATCACCCTGACCCCGCAACTGCGGCTGGACCTGGCGCCATCGTCCCCTAAGCTGGCCGGCGCCGACGTGGAGATGGTCAGCATGATCGCCCGCGAGCGGCTGTTGCAGCGCACGCTGGAGCCGGTGTTGCACCGCTACGATCACGTGCTGCTGGACTGCCCGCCCAGCCTGAGCCTGCTGACCGTCAACGCGCTGACCACGGCCCGCAGCGGCGTCCTCATCCCCATCCAGTGCGAGTATTTGCCGCTGGAGGGGCTGGGCCGGCTGACCCACACCATCGGCCTGGTG
>JBFYTD010000005.1:0-14744 GCA_041300885.1 Anaerolineae bacterium
CAACGCCGAGACAAAAGTCTCCTGGCCGTATTGCAGGTCGTGCAGCCAGTGGCGAACCTGCAGGGTGTTGGCCACCAGGTTGCCATGGGTCAGGCAGGCACCCTTGACAGCGCCATGCACGCCGGCCGTGAAGGCGATCACCGCCAGATTCGCGCTGGCGAGCGGCACATTCAGGTCGTGCGGCGGGGCGTCCTGGATCAGCTCCGCCATGCTGCGCCCCACCGACTCGGCCTCAGGCTGGGGCGCTTCGCCCATGAAGCCCAATGCATGCAACATCGCCCGTTGCACCGAGGGCTGCGTCGGGCGCGGCATGGTCACAGTCAGCACATCGCGCACGCCGGCCTGGGCCTGAGCGGCCCGCGCCAGCGCGCCGAACTCGTGCAGGGTCACCATCACCTCAACCCCGGTGGACCTGGCCTGCTCGACAATCTGCGCGGCATCGCCGTGCAGCGACGGCAGCACCACCACTCCGCCTGCGCGCAGCGTGCCGTAATAGGCGATGACCAGTTCCGGTGTGTTGGGCAGGAACAGCATGACGCGGTCGCCGGGCCGGATACCCAGGCCGTGCAGCGTATGCGCAAACTGGTTGGCCCGCTGGTTGAGCCGGGCATAGGTCAACTTGCGCCCCTGGAAAATGGTGGCAGGACGCTTGGGGAACCAGTCGGCGGCGCTCTCCAAGAACTTGGTCAGCGGCTGCGCGGGGATGGGCACGGTCTTGGGGGTCGCCTTGCCGTAGGCTTTGAGCCAGGGACGGCCCTGCTCCGCCTGGCTTTCGTCCTCCTGGCGGCGCCAGGTCATTTCGGCCTGGTCGGCCTGGATGAAGCGCACGATAGCCCGGTTGACCGCCTGGTGGCGCTCCAACTGGATCTTGTGCTTGGAAGCACCCACGTCCACCCGCTCCGCGCCCGGGATAGTCTGGGCCACCTGTTCCACCACCTGGCGGGGGAAATAGGTATCGCGCTCGCCGGTGATGACTAGCGTCGGCACGCGCAGCGAACGCATCATGCCCCAGCCGCGCCATTGCAGCATGTTGTTGTTGGCCATGCGCTTCATGACGTGCAACTCGGCATTCCAGCGCGGGCGGTAGTCCCACACCGGCCGCAGCAACGCTGTCGGCAGGCGGTAGGCCAGAGCCACTGCCTTGGGCACCGGGTATTCTCCGGCCGTGGCAATCAACACCAGGTGGCTGATCTGCTCAGGATGAGCGCTGGCATACTCGACGCAGACCGCGCCGCCGAAGGAATGCCCCACCAAATCGAACTGCGGGGGCAAGCGCAGGTGTTGGCTGATCGCATACAGGTCGGCCACCAGTTCAGGCATGGCGTAGCGCGTATAAGGCGCGTCGCTCTGGCCGTGTCCGCGCAGGTCAGGCACCACCACCCGGTATTCCTTGGCGAAGTAGTTGATCTGGCGCTCCCAGGTCTCTGCACAACCGGCGTAGCCATGCACAAAGACGATGGTTCGCTCGACTTCTTCCGGCCGAATGTCGATCACGCTGAGTTGGTCGCCAACCACACCAGGCATGGGCACGTTGACCCGATATAGGTCGAAATCGAGCTGGATATCGCTGCGCTTGATACCACGTAGTTCGCGTTTCATAGTTAGGACAGTCTACCACAGGCTGGGCAGCACGGCAATCGCCCGTGCAGCCACGTTGCTTTCTGACCTTGGTCGATGGCCACCCAGAACGTCTCATGACCGGCGATCTTGGCATCAAAATAAGCGCAAACGCGGAATAAACTCGGGGCTTGCATTATTGACAAGTTGTGGTATACTTATGTTATCTGACTATGTCAAGCCTTACAGCTCGAAACCTGGAAAGGTAGATTCAGGCGACCGTTCTTGCCTACATTGCCGATGACACGTCGCACCTGTCTTGATTTCGATCTACAACTAACCCCACATCCCGACGGCTACACGGTCCGCGTGCTCCAATCGCCTGCAGGCCAGGCATCCGCGACAGCGGCAGCGTCGCTGTTGTCACCAGAGGTTGTCTGGCCTGCTGCAGAGGAGGATTACTGGCAAGCGCTGGCTGAGGTTGAGCGTCAGGAACTGGTCAGGCTGCGGGGACAGGCTTTGTTTCGCGCCATCTTTCGCGATGACGTGCTGGCCTGCTTGGGCCAGAGTCTGGTCGAAGCACGCCACAGCAATTGCGGCCTGCGCATCAATCTGCGGCTAAACGAGGCGCCGGAGTTGATTGCGTTGCCGTGGGAATACTTGTTTCACCCAGCCTTGGATCGCTTCCTGGCCCTCTCAGCCGAAACTACCCTGGTGCATTACCTGGACCTGCCCCGCAAGGCCCCGCCGCTCAGCGTTTCTCTCCCGCTCCACATCCTGGTAGTCATGGCGACCCCGAAGGATCTGCCTTGGCTCGACAGCGAGAAGGAGTGGCGCGTTCTGCAAGACGCCATGCGCCGCCTGATCAAGACGGGCGTTGTTACGCTGGACCGGCTGGATATGGCCAGTCTCGATGACTTGCAGGGGAGGTTGCGCACGCGCCCCTATCACGTGCTGCACTTCATCGGCCACGGAGCCTTGACCAATGATACTGGCGAGGGCGCACTGATGTTTTGCGGCCAGGACGGCTGCGCTGACCCGGTGCGGGCACGCGATTTGGCGCTGGTGGTGAGCGATGCTCCCTCGCTGCGTTTGGTGGTGCTCAACGGGTGTCAGGGCGCACGCGGCGTCCCGACCGATCCGTTTTCTGGCGTTGCCCAGACGCTGGTGCAGCAGGGGACGCCGGCAGTGCTGGCCATGCACGCAGCGATTTCCGACCAGGCCGCCATCATATTGACAAAGGAGTTCTATGCAGCTCTGGCCGACGGCCAACCGGTGGATGTTGCGCTGGCAGAAGGACGCAAGGCCATCGCCTCCCAACTGCGCAGCCTGGAGTGGGGCGTGCCGCGGCTGGTGATGCATGCCGCCAACGGCCGGCTGTGGGACATCCACGCGGTGCGATCAAGCAAGGACCTGCTGGCCGTCCAAACCGTGGACAACAGCCTGTCGATCCTGGAGGGGCTGGTCAGGCGTCCTGACTTCAGGGCCAAGCTGGTGGCCTTGCAGACCGACTTCGAGGCCGCCGGCTCGCAGATCGAGCTGCTGACCAACTACAAGGACCTGCACGATCTGTTGCACAACCTGCAATACCTCTGTTTCAGTGGGCTGGTCCAGGAAGCACGCCGCTTTCCTGAGGATCCTCTGTCCCTGGACATTCTGATGGACCACGAGCTCACCCTGGGCGGCCTGATCGACAGCCTGACAGATGTGGCGCTGCGCCCCAGTATGCCCGTCAACGAGCTGAATTGGATCGCCGAGTTGGTCTCGGCGCAAGGCCAGCTACAACAGGCTATCCAAACACTCGACCCCGAGCCTTTGCAGCGAGCTCTGCGGCTGACCAAGCGCGTGCTTGACCGCCAACCCACGCGCATCAACGAGCGTTTGAACGCTGCCGCGCGCGCCTTGCGGCTGGTTACCATCGAGCAGTCCATGCTATCGATCCGCAAAGACCTGCGCCGGCTCAAGCTGGCTCCCCAGCAGGTGAAGCGCTTTGAGCGTGGCGTCACGGCGCTGGGCGACTTGGGTGATAGCCTGGCACGGCTAGTCGAGGATCATGACCGCTGGCAAGCCATCGACCTGGAACTGCGGCGCATCGAAGCGGTGATGGGGCACGACCTGGGCGAGATCAAGCTGTCCTGGCCGGAGCTGAGAGCCAAGGTCGATCCACTGTGCCAGCAGTCTGGCGCGAGCTGGGCCGAATGGATTCGTTGCGACAGCCGGGACCTGGAAAAGGCGTTGGCGGGCAAGAACCCTGCTCAGATCCGGCAGTGCTTCCAGCGCTATCGCCGCCGGGTTGGCAATCGCTTCTACCAGGTAGACACTGACCTGAAATCTCTATGCCATGAGCTGCGCTCTGTGGGCCAGCCGTTGACATCCACCTTTACCATCCTTTCGTCGTGACTGTCGCAATGTCCGATATCCGGATTGTACCCAGTACCCGACGCCTGAGCGAAAGCAGCTTGTTATGAGCGATTTCTTGGCACAGCAAGACGCGCAGCAACCTTCGATGCCCTTTGTTTCGCTGATCTCGTTGCGGACATTTCACAACCAGTTGTTGACCACACATCGGCAGTATGGCAGTACCCCTGGCTTTCTGTCCGAGGCCGGCACCTTCATCGAGCAAGGCAGAGCCGCCGGCGCCCTGCTGGACACCGAGGAGGAGCGGGCAGTGGCGCAGAGCCTGCTGGACTATTGGGCAGCGATTCTCTATCGATCAGACGTCGAGCCGCCAGAGGCAGCGCTCGACGAGTTTGATTGGGAGCTAGCCCCCGAACTGCCCGACGAATTGTGTCCCTACGTAGGTCTCGACGCGTTTTCAGAGATCGAACAGGCCGCCTTCTTTGGACGTGAGCGCCTGGTCGAGGGGGCGCTGCAACTGTTGACCACGAGCCGCCTGTTGGCAGTGGTTGGCCCCTCAGGCAGCGGCAAGTCGTCGTTAGTGCTGGCCGGCCTGCTCCCCGCCCTGAGGGCCGGGGCCGGGCTGGGTAGCGAGCAGTGGCGCATGGCGCCACGCATGGTTCCCGGTTCCGAGCCGATGGTCAATCTCGCCCGCGTGCTATACACCTTGCAGAGCGATCCCGGTATGGACGCGGACGTATGGACGGAGCAGACTGCTGCGCGGCTTACGCTGGAGCCGGAGCGCTTGATAGAGCTGATCGACCATGACGATGCTACGCCCCTCCTGCTGGTGGTGGACCAGTTCGAGGAGGTGTTTACGCTGTGCGTCAACGACGACGCCCGCAGCGCCTTCATAGCCTGCCTCCTGGCTTTGATTCAGTCGCCAGGCCGCAGGCATACGCTGATTCTCACCCTGCGCACCGACTTTGAGAGCCAAGTGGCGCGGCTGCCCGACTTTCAAACCCACTTCGAGCGCCACGTCTTTCGTGTGACCCCACTCAATGCTGCCGAGCTGCGCGCGTCGATTGAGGCGCCGGCCGAGCTGATCGGGCTGAAATTCGAGCAAGGGTTGGTGGACACCCTGTTGAACGACATACTGGGAGAGCCAGCCGCCCTGCCGCTGTTGCAGTTCACACTCCTGAAGCTATGGGAACACCGCGAGCGCAACTACATCACCTGGGATGCCTATCGGCGCCTGGGAGGCGGTCGGCTGGCGTTAGCCAACAGCGCCGACGCCTTCTTCGACAGCTTGATTCCTGAGCAGCAAATGACAGCGCGCAACATCCTTCTGCGCCTGGTGCGCGCCAGCGATGGCCTGGAGATCACCAGCAACCGGGTGCGGCTGGATGCACTTTACCGCACGGGCGAGGCAGCGGATCGCGTCAGCCTGGTGCTGGAGAAGCTGATCAACGCCCGCCTGGTGCGCGTGACCGAGGGCGATGTGGCCAGCGACACCCAGGTGGAGATTGCGCACGAGGCGCTGGTACGCAACTGGCCCAGCCTGGTAGCCTGGCTGGACGAGGAGCGCGACAGGATCCGCCAGCGGCAACGGCTGAGTGACGCCGCGGAGCACTGGGCGGCCTTGGGCCGCGATGCCGGAGCCCTGCTGCCGCCGACCCTGGTGCATGTAGCAGATCGCTTCATCGCTTCCACTGGAATGGAGTTGAGTAGCCTCGATATGGAGTTCTTGCAGGCCAGCCAACAGGCTATTGCCGCCCACCAAGCGCAAGAACTGGCCAGGCAGGTTGAACTGAAGCAGGCGCAGGTGGATGCACAGCTCCAGGCTGTAAAGGTCCGCCGCCTGCGCAGGGTGGCCATTACTCTTGGCCTGGTGCTTCTGACTCCGATGCTCCTGATTTTCGTCACGCTGCGCCAGAGCGAGTCGCCCTGGCAGCCGCTGGAAAACTTCCCGCGCGACCCGGTGTCAGTGCTGGCTGCGGTCTGGGAGAACGAGCCTGGCATCCCTGTCACGATGAAACTCTGCGCCGGCACCAGCAACATTGGCATCGGTTGCACCCAGGAGGGCAGCACGTGGAACATCTACCAACAGAATCTGCCCACCGGCGATCCAGCCAACTCCAGCGCCAGCGACTTCCCCGGCACGGTGCGCGGTGTTCAGGCCCTGAGCATCGACCCTGCCAACCCGCGGCACATCGCAGCCTCGTTCTGGGATGGCAAGCTGTATTTTAGCGACAACGGCGGTGTGTTGTGGCACGCATCGGGCGAGGGCTTGCCTGCAAATCCTGACTTTATACGCAGCATCGCCATCTACGGCGATCTGGCGCTGGCCATCGTTGGCTCGGAGTTGTATGGCAGCCAGGACGGCGGAGACCATTGGATGCCTCTGGGCCGCTACAGCCAGCCCTTCTGGGGCGAGGTGCACGACATCCACATCGATGCCGGCAGCGGCAGCGCCTACGCGGCCACCGACAACGGCCTGTACGCTACCTCGCTCCAGTCTCCGTGGGGCTGGCGGCAAATGGTTCAACTGCCCAGCGTGCGGCACATCGCACAATCAATGACGGGCGATGGCGAGTTGTTGCTGGCAGCGCTTGGGCCGAGCGGCCAAAGCACGCTGTATCGATGGACAGCGGAGCAGTCGCTGCAACCGCTAACCTCCTTCCCAAGGCAGGTCCTCTCGTTGGCCGTCGCTGCAAATCCGGCCGACCGCGCTGCTATCTACGTGTTGCTGGACTCAGGCGAGGTAGTAGCGGTCAGCGATCTCGGAGTCAAACACTCTCTGGGCCGGCGCCCTGGCTGGCCCTGGGATCAAGCCTTTGATCTGATGGCCGTACCGGCCGCCTCAGGTGACGGCTCGCTGCTTCTGCTGGGGCACACCGATGGTCTCATGCGCTTCAGCGCGCCAGTTAACTTCCCATAACAGAGCAATCAGGCATTTGCAAATCCTCTGAATCGAGAATAGAATAGGGTTGAAGGCTTCCCCGCAGATCGAATGACTGTGCGGCAGCCACTATAGCGGGTATATCAACCATCTGTCAAGACCTATGCTCTGGGCTTGAGCGGCCTGCGACCGAAGACAACCGCCCACGTGTTTCTTGACGGTCCAACAGAATCTTGAGAGAGGTTAGACAATGCACCCCACAACGAAAACCTCCAAGCCGGCGATCCTCATGCTAGCCATTGGACTAACCATCTTGACTCAGGTCAGCGCTGTAGGGCCAAATTCTTCAGCCTCGACCATGGCGCTACGTCAGCCATCGCAGCCTTCACTGCCAGCCACGGCGCTCCCGTTGCCGGCCACGGTTGCCAGCTTAGGGTGGACCATCGGCGCATCGTCTGCGCCGGCGTCGATACAGTGGGCGGTCTGCGACCAGTGCCGTACCATCTGCGCCCGAAGTTGCACCACCTACGCCTGCAAGCTCTGCATCCGTTCGATCAAGTGCGGGAAGTTGGTGCCTTGGTGCGTGAGCACCAAACGTTAGCCGAGAACGTCTCTGCCTGACGCCCAAAACAGCGGCCAGTTCCATGCAAGCGCGGAGCTGGCCGCTGCGCGTTGATAATCTCGGTTGGCCTGATGAATTGGGGATCAATGGGGTATGATGCTATACTTGCCGTGCGATCAGAGCGGCCATAGACGCTGGATCGGGCGGACTCCGCCAAACACTGACTGGCATGTTGACGCAAGTTAAGAATCCAGGAGGTCACTATGCTCTTAGCCGGAGACATCGGAGGCACAAAAACCCATTTGGCCATCTTCTCGGCCGAGAAGGGTCCCCATGAGGTTATCGTCGAGCGTATTTACCCCAGCGCACAGTATCAAAATCTGGAGACAATTGTCCGGGCTTTCGTGACAGAAGTCAACTTGCCCGTGGAGCGCGCTGTCTTTGGCGTGGCGGGCCCGGTAACCGGCAACCAGGCGACCATCACCAACCTGCCGTGGATCATCCGCGCAAGCCGCCTGCAGGAAGTCTTGCAGGTCACAACCGTCACGTTGCTCAACGATTTAGAAGCCATTGCCTACGCCGTTCCCTTCCTGGCGCCTGACGAGCTGCACACACTCAACGACGGCGACCCCGAACTACATGAACCGATTGCAGTAATCGCTCCTGGCACAGGGCTGGGCGAGGCTTATCTGACAGCGCACAACGGCCACTACCACGCTCATGCCTCTGAAGGTGGGCATGCCGACTTCGCCCCAACTGACGAGCTGGAGATGAGTCTGCTGCGCTATATGCTGCGGCTCTACGACCACGTCAGCTACGAGAAGGTTTGCTCGGGTCTGGGCATTCGTAACCTGTACTTCTTTCTCAAGAACACCGGTTACGCGCCCGAGCCTCCCTGGCTGGCCAAACAACTGCTGGAAGGCAACGATGCTACGCCGCTGATCGTCAACGCTGCGCTCAAGCACGAAGAACAGCCCTGCGAGCTGGCTGTGGCTGCGCTCCGCTTGTTCGTGTCGATTCTGGGCGCCGAGGCTGGCAATCTGGGGCTGAAGCTGATGTCCACCGGCGGCATCTATCTGGGCGGCGGCATTCCGCGGCGCATCCTGCCCTGGCTGGAACACAAATATTTCATGCAGTCCTTCCTCAACAAGGGCCGTTTTTCCACGGTGCTGATCCGCTTCCCGGTGCATGTGATTCTGCATCGCAACGCCGCGCTGATGGGCGTCGCGTGTTACGGGCTGGAGTTGTGATCACCCCGACTACTGCCAGCAACAACAGCGTTGCGGCAGGTTTCGACAAGGAGCGCAGATGACGACAGCCTTGACAGACCGGGTTGTGTTGGTTGCCGGCGCCTCTGGCAATCTGGGCGCCGCAGTGGCGCGCGGCTTTCAAGCGGCGGGGGCGCAGTTGGCGCTGGCTGATCGCGCCGCTGATCGCCTGCCTGGCCTGTTCCCCGATCTGGCCGCTGCGCCGCAGCACATGCTGTGCGGCGCGGTCGACGCCACCGATCCCAACTCGGTGCAGCAGTGGGTCGATGCCGCGATTGCCCGCTTTGGCCGCATCGACGTGCTGGCCAACACCATCGGCGGCTACAAGGCTGGCACAGCGACGCACGAGACGGCCCTGGAAACCTGGGACTTCATGATGACTCTCAATGCACGCACGGCCTTCATCCTCAGCCGCGCCGTGCTGCCGCAGATGCTGCGCCAAGGCGCTGGCCGTATCGTCCACACCGCTGCGCGCGCGGCCCTGGCCGGCACAGCCAAACACAGCGCCTACAACGCCTCCAAGAGCGTTGTGGTGCGCCTGGTGGAGAGCATGGCCGCCGAATACAAGCAGCAAGGTATCACCGTCAACTGCGTGCTGCCCGGCACCATCGACACACCGCAGAACCGCGCCGACATGCCCAACGCCGATTGGAGCCGGTGGGTGCCGCCCTCGGCCATCGCCGACGCCTTCGTCTTCCTGGCCTCGGACGCTGCCAGACACATCACCGGCGCGGCCATCCCAGTGTATGGGCGCAGCTAGACCACAATGGTAAATATCAAACGGCTTAACCTTGGCGGCCGGAGGATGGAAGAACATGGCTGAGAGAATCGACTTTTTTGGCTCCCCCTTTCCAGGCATGGACCCATATCTTGAGAACCCAGTGACCTGGCCCGATTTTCATGACGCGCTGGCCAACGAAATCCGTATCGAACTCAATAAGATTCTGCCTGCACCCTTCTACGCACACCTGCAAAGAAGGCCAGAGTTGGGTGTTATCTTGGAGGGTGGATCACTCCATCGCATCGTGCCCGATCTGACCGTGCTACGCCGTACACTGCATGAACCAGCGCCGGTATGGGAGGTAGACACAGGCGTACAGGTCGTTAAGCTGCCGCGCATCGAACCTACACCGAGCATCGACCTGCGAGTGCGCACAGATCCGATCCAACATCACACAGTGGAAATTCGCAATGCACTGCAAGACCACAAAATAGTCACAGTCATCGAAATCGTCAGTCCTTCCAACAAGCAGCCTGGACCGGACCGTCGCTCCTACGAGGTCAAGCAGACTGAGGTCTTGAGCAGCGACGCCAATCTGATCGAGATCGATCTGTTGCGCTCTGGGCTGAGACTATTGCCTTTTCCTGAGTTGGTGGCTGTGGTCGAAAACTTCAAGTGCAATTACCTGGTGGTTGTGAACCGGAGTGCTCTGCGCCAGGGCGAATGGATGGACTATACGCTCTATCCCGTCAAATTCCGAGAGCCGCTTCCATGTATCGCCGTGCCGTTGACGGGACAAGACCCTGACGCGCTGCTCGATCTCCAGGTTGCAGCCAGCCGCGCCTATCAGGGCGGCGCTTATCTGCGTGTCATCGACTACCTGGCGGAGCCCAAACCGCCTCTACAAGCCGAAGACGCCGCCTGGGCCGATCAACTCTTGCGCGCAGCCGGGCTGCGCTAGAAATCCCTAACCGGAGCGAAATGCTATGACCATCTACGACATTTCCCTGACCATCACCCCCACGTTGCCGGTCTGGACCGGCGACCCGCCGGTGCGGTTGACCCAGCCGTCCCACCTGGAACGCGGCGACATCTGCACCATCACCCGCCTGGACATCAGCGCCCACACGGGCACCCACCTGGACGCGCCGGCGCACTTTATCCGCGGCGGGGCTACCGTCGAGTCGCTGGCCCTGGACGCGCTGATCGGCCCAGCGCTGGTGGTCGACGCACGCGGCCAGGGCCATGTGACCGCCGGCGTGCTGGAGACGCTGGCGATCCCACCTGGCGTTCAACGCTTGCTGCTGCGCACCGACAACTCGGACTTCTGGCAGCGCAGCGAGACCGCCTTCGTAGAGCAGTTCACGGCCATCGCGGCCGACGGCGCCCAATGGCTGGTAGATCACGGCATCAGATTGGTGGGCATCGACTACCTGTCCGTAGGCTCATTCGACGACGGCGTGCCCACGCACCAGATCCTGCTGGGCGCGGGTGTCGTCGCCGTGGAGGGCCTGGACCTGAGCGCCATCGAGCCGGGTGAATACCAATTGGTCTGCCTGCCGATCAAGATCGGCGGCGCCGACGGTGCGCCCTGCCGGGCCGTGCTGATCCGCTAGGAACTGAGGGGAACTTGGAGGAACTCAAGATTGACACGCTGTCTGGCACAAGCGCCTTCAGTTCCTTGTAGTCCCCTGGTTCCTCCGAGTTCCCCATCTTAGGAAAGCGACATCGTGACTCGCGAGCAAATCCGTCTCACCTCCCTGGCTGCTTGCGCTGGCTGAGCGTCCAAAATGGCCCCAGAGGCCTTGGCGCACGTGTTGCGCCCGCTTGCCAGTCTGTTCAGCCAAGCTGACTATCCCGACCTGTTGGTGGGCCTGGGCCGGGCGGACGACGCTGCCGTCTACCGCTTGAGCGAGAACCAGGCTCTCGTAGCCACGGTCGATTTCTTCACGCCCATCGTGGACGATCCGTACACGTATGGCGCGATTGCCGCGGCCAACTCCCTGAGCGACGTCTACGCCATGGGCGGGCGGCCGCTCTTCGCGCTCAACATCGCCGCCTTCCCTAACGACCTGCCGGCCGAGATGATCAGCGAGGTGCTGCGCGGCGGAGCCGAAATGGTAATTAAAGCCGGCGCGGCCATCGCTGGCGGCCACACCATTCAGGATAAGGAGCCGAAGTACGGCCTGGTGGTGCTGGGGGTGGTCGATCCACGGCGCATCCTGACCAAGGGCGGCGCGCAGCCAGGCGACAAGCTGGTGCTAACCAAGGCGTTGGGCACTGGCGTGATTACCACTGCCTTCAAGCGTGACCTGACCAACGACGAGCAGATGGCCGCGGCCACGGCCAGCATGGTGCAGCTCAACCGAGCTGCTTCCGAGGCTGCGCTGCTGGCCGGCGTGCAGGCCGCCACCGACATCACCGGCTTCGGCCTGCTGGGCCACGCCTCGGAGATGCTGGCAGGGGATGGGGTGAGTCTGCGCTTCTACTTCGACCAACTGCCCTGGCTGCCAGGCGCGCAAGCCTTCGGCGACGACTGGATCTACCCCGGCGGCGCGCATAACAACCGGGCCTATTTCGGCCCGCGCGTGCGCTTCGATCGGCAGATCGACGAGGCGCGTCAGACCCTGTGCTTTGCGCCGGAGACCAGCGGCGGGCTGCTGCTGGCTGTGCCGCCGCAGCACATCGACGTCGTCCTGTCCAGCCTGGCGCGCGCCTGGGTCATCGGTGAGGTCGTCGCCGCCGAAGAACCTGTCATCGATGTGTTGATATCGGCATAGATCCTGCCAATCGACGGCCCCCGCTATGGAAACGCAACGATCAGCCTTTTTGTCAGCGCTGGATGACTTCGACCGCCTGCACCGGCGGGCAGCGCTGGAGCACCTATGGGGTGGCGTCAGCGGCCAGCGATCCAACGAGCTGCTATCCTATGAAGCGGTCAGCCGGCAGTTAAAGATCACGGGTCGCTCCTCCTCCGGGGTTCAGGACATCCCCTTGGACGCCATTGTGGGCAGCGTCGGACGCTACAACGACTTCACCCGCAATTTCCTGCCCAAACGCAACACGGGACGGGAACGCTGGGCGCGGGTGCGCGCCTCGCTCGACGAGATGGCGGGTTGGCCGCCCATCCAGGCCTACCAGGTGGGCGATGCCTACTTCGTGCTGGACGGCAACCATCGTGTGTCAGTGGCGCGTGACCTGGGCGTCAAATCCATCCAGGCCGATGTCACTGAGATTCGCACCCGGGTGCCTCTGGCGCCAACGGACACCCCCGATGACATCATTGCCAAGGCAGAGTACGCTGAATTCCTGGAGGAGACCCGCCTGGACGAGTTGGTTCCAGACGCCAATCTGCGCCTGACCATCGCCCACGGCTATCCCCAGTTGCTGGAGCACATCGTCGTCCACCGGCACTACATGGGGCTGGAAGCGCAGCGCGAGATTCCGTTCAGCGAGGCAGTGGTGCATTGGTACGAGACCGTCTATCTGCCCATCGTGGAGATGATCCGCGCGTCGGGCCTGCTGCGCCGCTTCCCCGACCGCAGCGAAGCCGACCTTTATCTGTGGATTGCCCGCAATCAAACCGATCTGGCGCAGGAGCTAGGGCTGGAGATCACGCCGGAGAACGTGGTCATCGGCTTGGCCGTGCAGGAGACCGAGGCGACCAAGCCCAGCGCCTGGTACGAAGGCCAGGCCAGCACCCGGCGCGACATGACTCGCTTCGACTTGCTGGTGCCCGTCAGTGGCCAGAAGATCGGCTGGAATGCGCTGGAACAGGCCCTGGCAATCGCCGAACGCATGCCTGTGCGGCTCCACGGCCTGCACGTGACAGCCAGTTCCAGCCAGGCGGCATCTCCAGAGAGCGAGGCGATCAAGACCGCCTTTGACGAGCGCTGCCGGGCCGCCGGCGTCGACGGCAAGCTGGTGATTGCAGTGGGCGAGGTAGTGAAAGAGGTCAGGCGGCGGGCGCGCTGGACAGACCTGATTGTGGTCAACCTGGCGCATCCGCCCGGCGGCGGGATGCTGGAGAAGCTTAGGCCCGGCTTCCGTTCCCTGGTGCGCCAGACCGCCTGGCCCATGCTGGTGACACCCAGCCATACGTCGCCGTTAACGCGGCCGCTGCTGGCCTTCGACGGCAGCCGCAACAGCGTGCAGGCGCTCTATCTGGTTACCTACCTGGCCGGACGCTGGCAGTTGCCGATCACCGTGATGACCGCGCACGAGGGGCTGCGGGTCGATCGGGAGACACAGCGCCTGCCCAAGGACTACTTTCATGCACGCGGCATCGACCGTGATCAAGTCACCTTTGTCGAGGAGGAAGGGCCGGCCGGGCCGGCCATCTTGCGCACGGCTGAACTGTACGAATGCGACTGGATCGCAATGGGCAGTTACAGCCGGCGCGGCATCAGCGACATCGTGGCCGACAGCACGCTGGACGTGGTGTTGCGCAGCAGTTGGTGGCCGATTTTAGTCTGCCGATAGGATGCAGCGCTGCTTTCCCCTGGCCGCAGACTGTGCTACAATCAAGCCATGTCCGTACTTCCATCTTCCGACCAGAAAGCCGCCTACGTCAACCAGATGTTCGGCGGCATCGCCCAGCGCTACGACCTGATGAACCGGCTGATGACGCTGGGGCAGGACGTGCGTTGGCGTGAGCTACTGGTGCATGCCGCAACCCTGCCGCGCGGCGGCCGTCTGCTGGACATCGCCACCGGCACCGGCGACATCGGCTTCGAGGCCCTGCGCCAGGCGCCCGACGTGCGCGTGGTGGCGGCCGACTTCTCGCTGCCTATGATGGAGGCGGGGCGGGCCAAGCGCTACAGCCACCGGCTGGCCTGGCTGGGCGCCGACGCGCTGCGCCTGCCCTTCGACGACGACAGCTTCGACGCAGTCAGCTCCGGCTTCCTGCTGCGCAACGTGGTCGACGTGGCGGCCGCGCTGGCCGAACAACGCCGCGTGGTCAAGTCGGGCGGACACGTGGTCTGTCTGGAGACCAGCCCGCCGCCCGATACCCTGCTGCGTCCCGCCATCGATCTGCACCTGAAGGTTGTCATCCCTGCGCTGGGCCGGCTGATCAGCGGCTCTGGCCAGGCCTACAGCTACCTGCCCCAGTCGTCCATTGCCTTCCTGCCACCCGACGACCTGGCCGCAGCCTTCCGCGCCGCCGGCTTGCGCGAGGTGCGCTACCTCAGGCTGATGTTCGGAACCATTGCGATCCATGTGGGCGTCAAGTAAACAATGTCCAAGGTCAATCGTCTCATTGTCGCCATGTCCGGCGCCAGCGGGCAGATCTACGGGATCCGCCTGCTGGAGGTGCTGCGCGCTGCGCGACAGGGCGACTCCATTGAGACGCACCTGGTGTTGAGCGAGGCGGCCGGCATCACCATCACCCAGGAA
>JBFYTD010000151.1:0-5816 GCA_041300885.1 Anaerolineae bacterium
TGCCTGCACGAGGTGCAGGAGCGGCAGCGCAGCGCCGGCTGGCGGATGGTGCTGGGCAACCATGAGCAGTACGTGCTGCACCAGGCCCAGCCCGAAGCGGAGCGCAGCGGCCCCAAGTTCGATATCTTCCAGAGCTCTTACTGGACGTTGCAGCAGTTGAACGGCGATGTGGCCAGCCTGGAGGCGTTGCCCTTCCAGCAGAGCGTGCCGGCGCCCGACGGCAGCGAGGTGCGCATCGCTCACGCCTCGATGCGCGGCACGCGCGATGGCATCTTCCCCGAGACGCCCGACGACGTGCTGCGCGTGCAGGTCGGCCGGCCCCACGTGCCTCTCTTCGTGGTCGGCCACACCCATGTGCCGCTGGTGCGCCGCGTGGATAGCACGCTGGTCGTCAACGTGGGCGCGGTGGGCATGCCCTTCGACGGCGACCCACGGGCCAGCTACGGCCAACTCACCTGGCAGCGCGGCCGCTGGCAGGTCGAGATCGTGCGCGTGGCTTATGACCGGCGCCAGACCGAACAAGATTATGTCGACACGGGCTTCTTGACCGGCGGCGGCGCCCTGGCTCGTTTAATGCTGCTGGAGCTGCAACACGCCCGCTCGCAGCTCTTTAGCTGGGCGCTGGCCTATGAAGCCGCAGTGCTGGCGGGTCAACTGACCGTGGACGAGTCGGTGCAGCGTCACCTGGCCCGCCACGGCTGACCTATCTGTGCTCGGGCCGGTCTGTGCGCAGCCACCGAGCCCATCCGGCGTGCGCAACATTGACAACCCCAAGAGACAACACCATGGACGACGACGCACCCTACCTGGCCCCCTACGGCCATCACATCTTCATCTGCACCGGCGATTACAGCGATCACTGCGATCCCGAGCAAAAAGCCCGCCGCCTGGAGATCTACCTCAACAAGCGGCTGGGCGCGCTGGGCGACTACATGAATCCCCAGCGAGTCAAAGTCAGCGCCACCCCTTGTATAGGCGTCTGTATGCGCGGACCGATCCTGGTGGTCTACCCTGAGGGCGTCTGGTACCACCACGTGGACGAGGCGCTGATCGATCGCATCGTGGATGAGCACCTGCTGGGCATGCAGCCGGTGGGAGATCACGTCTTTCATGCGCTGGCTGAGCAGCCCGAGACATGAGCTCACAACACTGCGGTCAACTCATCATCTAGTGTACCTAACATAAACCCTCGCATGTGCGAGGGTTTTTTCTTGCAGCGCATTTTTTCGACGAAGCGTGGCGCTATGCCGTATCTTCAGCGCGGCGCAAGACACGGCGTGCAACCTCGGTACGGCCCTTGCTGGTTTCCTTGACCACCGAAAAAGCCACATCGGCGCCGGCATCGACGACCGCTTTGGCGCCTTCCACCGCACCGACGGTCGCGCCCTTGACGCCGCCCAGCACAGCGCCTGTCATGGTGGTAGTGCCGCCCAACGCGCCAAAGGCCACACCGGCCGTAGCGTCGAAGGTCTCCTGGGCAAAGGACTTGGCCGCATGCTTGACCTGCTCGGCGCCTTGATCTTGGTCTTCGAGGGCGACGGCAAAACCATCAGCCAGACCGCCGGCCGCCTTGGTCGTGCTGCCGGCAAGGCTCTTCACCGCATCGACAGTCGCACCGCCCATGATCTGCGCGGCCATAATCAGGCCGCCGGCTGTGCCCTTAGCCCCGCCCAGCAGCGCACCGGTGGAGTGGGCCATGCCCTGCATGGCGTGCGTCGTGGCCCCGCCCAGCGTTTCAGCCAGACCCTGAGTGGCAGATGCTGCCGCCTCGGCCGTGGTGCTGGCCTCGCCGGCAGCCATGCCGGCCACACTGTCCACCGTGGAACGCGCGCCCTGCACGGTCATGCCGGTCAGTTCTTTGGCCTTGCGCAGCCCCTCGGCCACAGCACCCGATGGGATGGGATTTTCTTGTTCGCTCATGAAATGCCTCCGTAAACATGGCTACGAAAGAAATGTGATCGTGTTCAGATATGACGCAACGCATTATAAACGATCCTGGTGGTATCGACAAAGCTCAGCGCGTCATGAAATCTGTGACATTCGAGTTATCTCTCACCAACACGGGAAACTCGACTAGGGGGAATTGTACCACCATTTGCGTTCGCAGGATCCCTCCGTTTGAGTATTCAGTTGTTAAAGCATAAGCTGTGACAAGTTATGTCACCGCAAAAGTCGAGTGTAGAGATCGATCTCCCTGCTGGCGCTGCGTTTGAGAAGCGCCGAGCATACTTGGCTGGTCTCGTCCACGCCGAGAAACGCATAGGTCAAGACATTGGCGTCACAGAAGACTCTGCTATGTGATGGCAGGAAGTCGAGTAACACGTTACGCCTCCTCTTCCAGGGCCAACCGGTAGTCTAGAAGAAACTGTCCAGGCGAGGTACGCAGGCGTGCAGTCTCAGCGTCAACCGGCGGGAACATGGTCCTGATCCGCTCCACCGCTACCAGCGCCTCCAGGTCCCCCTCCAGTGTGCGCGGCGGCTAGCCAGGCCACTGCTCCTCGTCCATGGTGGCTCGCCATGCCAGGAAAGCCTCGTGGTCCGCTATGGGGATCACGGCGGCCACGGCCTGGCCGTTGCGTTCCACGATCATCGGCTCGTCGCTCAGGATTTCTTCATTCACCAGATAGGGAGCTCGAGCCTCCCGCAGAGTCACTCGCTTCATAGCCGTTTACCTCCAGGCCAATTGTAACACGCGCTCCTGCCACCGTCAAACCGACTTTGCGCTAAACCCATCGACCTGTGCTATAATCCAGCCCAAACGCAAGAATTAAAGCCCAGACTGCCGGTCGATGGGCTGCAAAGGTTGAAAGGAGAGCAGTACCACGTTGAAAATCACAACAGAGCGCTTGCCCAACGCCCAGATTACCCTGACCGTCCAGCCGGACGAGCAACAGGTAGAGCAGGCGCTGCGCAAGGCTGCGACCAAGGTAGCGCAGCGCTACAACGTCCCCGGTTTCCGCAAGGGCAAGGCCCCTTATGCCGCGATTGTACGCGCCTTCGGCAAGGAAGCGCTGATGGAGCAGGCGGCCGAGGACATGGGCGACCAGGTCTACAAGCAGGCGCTGGAAGAGAGCGGCCTGCAACCAATTGGTCCCGGCGTGTTGGAGGATGTGACCTTCGATCCGCTGACTTATCGTCTGACTCTGCCCATGCCGCCCGAGGTTGATCTGGGCGATCACCGCTCCGCACGCGTAGAGCGGACTGCAGTCGAGGTCAGCGATGACGAGGTGGAGGCCGAGCTGCTGAAGATGCAGGAGCAGCAGGCTGAATGGCTGCCACTGGAGGATGAAGGCGCGGCCTATGGAGATCTGCTGACCATGCAGATCGTCGGCCATGCTGGCGACGACGAGATCATCGAGGACGAAGCGTTCGAGTTGATCTTGGAGGAGAAGAGCGAAGACTTCCCCCCCGGCTTCGATACACAGTTCCTGGGCGTGAAGTCTGGCGATCAGATTGCCTTCGACGTGACCTATCCGGACGACTGGGATTCTGACTTTGCCGGCTCCGAGGCTCACTTCGAGGCGCAAATCATCAGCGTCAAACGCAACGATCTGCCGGCATTGGACAATGACTTCGCTGCGCTGGTAGGCGATTACGACACGCTGGACGACCTGAAAACCAGCATCCGCCAGGGCATTCTGGACAAGCGCCAGGAAGAGGCGGACGCCGAATACGCCAATGCCGTCATGCAGAAGATGATCGAGGGCGCGGTTGCCATCGAATACCCGCCTGTGCTGGTGGACGACGCTGTAGAGCGCCTGTTCCAGGAGCAAGAGCAGAACATGCGCCGCGCTGGGCTACCGCTCAGCGAGTTCCTGCGCCTGACCGGCCAAAGCGAGGCTGACCTGCGCCAACGGCTGCGCGGCCAGGCCGAGATGCAACTGCGCGTCGACCTGGTGCTGGACAAGTTGGTCGAGGTCGAAAGCCTGCAGGCCACCGAGGCAGAGATCGATGAGCGGGTCGAAGCGCTGCTGGCTGATGCAACAGAGGATGACAGCGGCTTGCGCGAGTTCCTGGAGACGCCTAGCGGCCGACATGCCCTGTCGCACGACATCGAGCGGCGCAAGGCCATCCAGCGTATGATCGCCATCGGCGAGGGCGTGGCGCCGGAGTTGGCAGCCGCGCCGGTAGAGGCTGAGGCCAGCGCGGAGCCAGCCGCAGTCGATGCCGAGGCCGAAGCAGACCAGGTTGCAGAAGAGCCGCAAGGATTAGAAATCCCTGCCTGAACCCGAGAAGCGCCCACAGGCGCTGCGGACCCGTTCCCCAGCCGCTGCGGCGGCTTCTCAGACTTCAGCCGGTGAATTTGTTCACCGGAACAGGGATCGGCGTTCTCTACCTGAACCCGAGAAGCGCCCACAGGCGCTGCGGACCCGTTCCCCAGCCGCTGCGGCGGCTTCTCAGACTTCAGCCGGTGAATTGATTCACCGGTTCACTATTCGTGACAATATCGGAGGAAACGTGTTCGATCAGTATCCCCATTCCCTGGTTCCCATGGTCATCGAGACCACTGCGCGCGGCGAGCGCGCCTATGACATCTACTCGCTGCTGCTGCGCGAGCGTATCCTCTTCCTGGGTACCCCCATCAACGACCAGATTGCCAATCTGATCGTCGCCCAGTTGCTCTACCTCAACCGCGAGGACCCGGAGCGCGACATCTTCATGTACATCAACTCGCCCGGTGGCTCGGTCTACGCCGGCCTGGCCATCTACGACACCATGCAGATGATCGATGCGCCCGTCAGCACCACGGCTGTGGGCGTGACGGCCAGCATGGGCACCGTGCTGCTGGCGGCCGGCGGCAAGGGCAAGCGCTACGCCTTGCCTCACGCCACCGTCCACATGCACCCGGCCGGCGGCGGCGCCCAGGGCTACACCCCCGACGTGCGCATCCAGTTCAAAGAGCTGGAGCGCGTCCAGACCCAGCTCTTCCACATCCTGGCCCGCCACACCGGGCAAACGTCGCAGACCATCGAGGAAGACTTCGACCGCGACCGCTGGATGACTGCCCTCGAGGCCAAGGACTATGGCCTGGTAGACGACGTGCTAGGCGACGCTAGCGACGTGATCAAGGCCCTGGAAGACGAGCGCTTGCAGCGCTAAATCCCAGGACTGACAGTCCTGCTCCAACGCTCGAGCAACTTACATCGCGTAGGAGCGGCTCCTTCATCCAACCAGGACTGTCAGTCCTCTCCCCCCAACCATGCCCAAACCCACCCCTCCCGCCCCCACCTGCTCCTTCTGCCACCGCACCGAAGACGAGGTCATGCGCCTCATCCAAGGGCCGGATGACATCTACATCTGCGACATCTGCGTCGACCTGTGCGCCGAGATCCTGCGCGAGGAGTTGGCGCAACCCAACGCAGAGGGCGCGCCGGTGCTGGAGCACCTGCCCTCGCCCAAGGAGATCGTCGACCGGCTCAACCAGTACGTGGTCAGCCAGGACCGGGCCAAGAAGGTGCTGGCCGTGGCGGTCTACAACCACTACAAGCGCGTGTCATCTGGCGCGGTCTTTGGCGATGTGGAGCTGCAGAAGAGCAACATCGTCTTGATCGGCCCCACCGGCACCGGCAAGACGCTGCTGGCCCAGACCCTGGCCCGCATCCTCGACGTGCCGTTCACCATCGCCGACGCCACCAACCTGACCGAGGCCGGCTATGTGGGTGAGGACGTGGAGAACGTGCTGGTGGGCCTGCTACACGCGGCCGAGTGGAATATCGAACGCGCCCAGATGGGCATCGTCTACATCGACGAGATCGACAAGATCGCCCGCAAGCAGGGCGACAACCCCTCCATTAGCCGCGACGTCTCCGGCGAGG
>JBFYTD010000152.1:0-5784 GCA_041300885.1 Anaerolineae bacterium
GACCACCGTCGCCACCACCATGTGGATCGCGGCCCGGTTTGGCATCCGCGTCTTCAGCACTGGCGGCATTGGCGGCGTGCATCGGTTGCAAGTGGCAGGCGGCAAGTTGCAGGGTGGGGGCGGCCAGATGGCGGCCGACGTGTCAGCCGACCTGCCGGAGCTGGCGCAGACGCCGGTGGCGGTGGTCTGTGCGGGAACCAAGGCGATCCTGGATCTGCCGGCGACACTGGAGTGGCTGGAGACGTGGGGCGTGCCGGTGGTGGGCTATCAGACCGATGAGTTCCCCGCCTTCTATAGCCGCCGCAGCGGCCTGCCGGTGGACGTGCGGGTGGACACACCGGAGGAGGCCGCGGCGATCATCGAGTCTAAGCGCCGGCTGGGGCTGCCGGGCGGCGTGCTGATCTGCGCGCCCGTGCCGGAGGAATACGAGCTGCCGGCCCGCGAGGCCAACGCGGCCATCGAACAGGCCCTGAGGGAGGCCGATGCCCAGGGCGTGCGTGGCAAGGCCATCACCCCCTTGTTGCTGGCCCGCATCGTCGAGCTAACCGGCGAGCGCAGCCTGCGCGCCAACCTGGCGCTGCTGGAGAACACCGTGCGCATCGGCGCGCAGATTGCGGCGGCGTTGGCCTCTGTACAGCTCTAGCTGCATACTAGCTCACTGTTATTCCCGGATGCCACCTACTGTCCAGGCCGGTTGACGCGTATCAATTGCCCAGACAAAGACGCAGACGAGGCGACAATGTTATCGATACGTTCCGCTTGACGCTGGAAGTCGGGGTCGTAGGTACAAGCGACAATCCCCGCATGGTCTGTTGACTGCAAATGAAGCTGGATGAAGTGTCTGCGATTAGTGGTCAGGACTGCGCGACCCTGTTTCGATGCAGCCGCTAACACGACGGGGTCAGGATAACGCTGGTTGCCTTTGCCGTCCTCCTGAATGGTCAGGATATCGTGGCCGAGTTTGCGTAGTTCTTCCACCACCGGCAGAGGGAAATTCTCGTCTGCATAGAACTGCGCCATGTTCAGGCTTCCTCGTTGGCGCGTATCTGCTGCTCGATCTCTGCGCGACGTGCGCGGTAATAAGCCCAGGCGTTGGTCAAGTCCTCAGCAGTTAAGGTGGGAAAGCTGCGCAAGATGTCAGCCTCGCTGGAACCCAATCGCCTGGCTTGCACCAGCAGCCAGACCGGAACGCGCGTGCGCACAATGCATGGGTCACCGCCAACAACGCCGGGGTTGCTCTCGATGCCGGGCGATGCATTGCCCAGGTCCCTGGCGATCCATTGCAGTACCTGCGCCTTCTCCCCTGGGCTCATGCCTGGCAATAAGTCACGAACTCGCTCCAGTGTCGTCATCATCTTTCGTTGCCTCCAAACGGATTTCCACAACACGTTTCAGACGAAGCAATTATAGCATGCGCATTCGTGCGCCGCAAGCGTTGCAACTGATCTCTAGTTGAACGCTTCCACCCACATGCGCCAGAGCTTCTCCCTGCCCGGATCGAACGGCAGATAGAACGTCACCCGCTCCAACAGCCCGACGTAGCGCATCTTGACCAGGTAGGGAATCTCCTCCGGCCGGCCCTCGACGGCGAATTGGGCCAGCATGTCGTCGCTGATCAGCGCAGGCATCTCCTCCCAGCGCTGGCGCACCGCCAGGCTGCTCAGCCGCTCGCGCACCTCGCCCCAGCCGTGCAGCTCCATCACCTTGCTGTAGCTGGGCGTCGAGGCGTAGAAGGCGATCTGGCTGCGCACCTCGTGACGAGCGCGAGCCATCTCATCGGCCGTCTCGCCGGTGACCACGAAAACACTGCTGGACAGCGCAATGTCGCTGCGCCGCCGGCCGGCCTGCTCCAGCCCCTGCTGCACGTTGGGCAGGATCTGCTCGCGCAGGTAGCGGGTGGTGTGGAAGGGATGGACGTGCAGCCCCTGGCACAGCTCGCCGGCCAGTTGGCACATCTGCGCGTTGACCGCGGCGATGTAGACGGGAACCTGGGGATATTGGCTGGGGCCGGGGCTGAAAAAGGGCGCCATCAGCGTCAGCTTGTAGTGCTCGCCGCGGAAGTTGAGCCGGCCGCCGCTCTGCCACGCCTCCCAGACCGCGCGCATGGCCAGGATAAACTCGCGCAGCCGGGCCGCGGGCGGACCCCAGGCCATGCCGAAACGGCGCTCGATGTGCGCCTGCACTTGCGTGCCCAAGCCCAGGATGAAGCGGCCCTTGGACGCCTCCTGCAAGTCCCAGGCCAGGTGCGCAGCGGAGGTGGGATTGCGAGCGAAGGCCACGGCGATGGCCGTACCCAGGCCGATGCGCTCTGTGTGCAGCGCGGCCGCGCCCAGCGGCAGAAAGGGATCGTGCTGCGTCTCGCTAGTCCACAGCGTGTCGAAGCCGATGGCCTCGGCTGCCTGCGCCAGCCCCGCGGCCTCGCGCAGCGTGTTGCTCATGATGGCGACGTCGAGTTTCATGGCGGACTCCTTCGGTGATTGGGTGACTAGATGACTGGATGGCTGGTGCATGGTACATCGAAACAGCCCACACCGCAATTCGATCACCCAATCACCCTGTCACCCTGTTACCTTGTCCCCCTGTCCCCCTGTCACAGCTTTGTCATGGCGGCGTCACGGGCTTTGTCACCGATGGGTGGTAACGTCGGGTGAGAATGGAGTTGCCATGTCCATCGTTCTCGAACACCTCCTCAAACGTTACAGCGGCCACCCGGTGGTCAACGATGTCTCGCTGGAGATCGCCGACGGCGAATTCTTCGTCCTGCTCGGCTCCAGCGGCAGCGGCAAAACGACCGTGCTCAACATGGTGGCCGGACTGACCGGCATCGACCAGGGGCGCGTCATGCTGCATGGTCGCGACGTGACCAGCCTGCCCACACAGGAAAGGCGCGTCGGCTTTGTCTTCCAGAACTACGCGCTCTTCCAGCACATGTCGGTGGCCGACAACATCGAGTTCGGCATGACGCTGCGCAAGATGCGCGCGGCTGAACGCCGTCGCTGGCGCGACGAGCTGCTCGAATTGGTGGGGCTGGTGGGGCTGGGCAGGCGCATGCCGCGCCAGCTCTCCGGCGGCCAACAGCAGCGCGTCGCCCTGGCCCGCGCGTTGGCCATCAAACCCGACGTACTGCTGCTGGACGAGCCCCTGGGCGCGCTGGACGCCAAGATCCGCGTCGAGTTGCGCCGCGCGCTGCGCACCATTCAACGCACCTTGGGCGTCACGACGATCCTGGTGACCCACGACCAGGAGGAGGCATTTGAGCTGGCCGACCGGCTGGGAGTGATGAACTTTGGCCGCCTGTTGGAAGTAGGCCGGCCGGAGGAACTATACCAGCGACCGCGCACCGAATTTGTCGCCACATTCCTGGGCACCGCCAACCTGCTGGTGGGCCGCTGCGCAGGCGACGGCGTGCAGCTTGGGCCGGTCAACATCCCACTGGATGACAAGACCCGTGGTCAACAGCAGCCAACACCCTGCAACGGCTTCTGGTCTCAGGAGCTACAGCGCGTGCAGGTGCTCTTCCGGCCTGAGGACGTGGTGTTGGCGGGCGATCCGGACATGCTGGCCGCGGCGCCATTTGGCCAGGGCCTGGTGGAGCAGGTGGTATTTGGAGGGGCCCACCAGCGCCTGCGCCTGCGTCTGCCCCCGTTGCCCGGTGTGCGTCCCATCGCGCCGCCGGTAGCTTTCGGCGACGACACCATCCTGGTCGAGGCCCTACGCCAGCAGGAGGAGATCGACCGACTGCCGTTGCGACCGGGGGATCAGGTCTGGGTAGGGGTCCGTCAGATTCATGCTCTGGAGCACCTCGGCCTGCAGTTTCTGTTGTTGACTGACGGCTCGCCGCAGGGCCAGGCTGCGCTGGCGCTGGGTGGGCAGTTCGCGCGGTTGGCCCACGCGCGCGCGCTGGTGTTGGGCTACGGCTTGGAAGGCGAGGCATTGGAGCGCCATCTGCAACAGGCCAAGGAGATCCTCGGCAGCGGCCTGGCGGCCGTGGATGTCCGGGCCGCTGCCGGGCCAATCGCCGAGGCCGTCCACCGCGAGGCGGAGCGCCAGCCCTTCGATCTGATCATCATGGGATTCAACAAAACCAAGGGGCTCGATTTAGCGGAAGATATCCTACAGGTTGGCGCGCATAACCTCCTGTTGGTGCCGCGTCCGCAGGAGACGCCCAGGCGCGCGCTGATCGCTGTGACGACCGGCGAACCGGGCAAGGATGACATTCTGTTTGCCGGCCGGCTGGTGCGCCACGTCGGCGCCCAGGCCACGCTGTTGTCGGTGCTGGATAGCAACGCCGGCCCGGCGGCGCAGGAGCGCTCGCAGCGCTTTCTGGATGGCGGCATTCGGTCGCTGGAGATACTGGGAGTTCCGGCGCAGGCGGCTGTGCGCGTCGGCCCTGTCAGCAAAACTATTGCGCAGGAACTGGCTGCCAATAGCTATGATCTGCTGGTGCTTGGCACGCCTCTGGCCGACCTATCCGGTCACATCTCGCTCAAAGGCGTCGTCGAGCAGGTGATGGGTGAAACGGCAACCTGCGCCACCATGTTGGTGCGTGCGACAGAGTATTCGTTCCGCGAGCCCGTGGTCGTCGATACCGTCTATGTGCAGTAAGGAGTTGTGTAATGTTACGTAAACGCTCGGTCCTGCTGACCTTCATTCTCGTGCTGGCCACGCTTGTCAGCGCCTGCGGCGGCAGCGCAGCGACTCCAGGCGCTGGCAACGCGCCGGCTTCTGGCTCACAGGCAGCCACCCTCATTCTGGGCGCCTACACCACGCCGCGCGAGGCCTATGGCCAGTTGATCCCGATCTTCCGCCAGCAATGGCGCGAGCAGACCGGTCAGGATGTGGCCTTCGAGGAGTCATACCTGGGTTCCGGCGCACAATCACGAGCCATCGTCGAGGGCTTCGAGGCCGACGTCACCGCGCTGTCGCTGGAGGCCGACGTGACCCGCATCCAGCAGGCCGGCTTGATCACCCACGACTGGCAGGACAACCCGACCAAAGGCATGGTCAGCGACTCCATTGTCGCCTTTGCCGTGCGCAAGGGCAACCCCAAGGGGATCCATGACTGGGCCGACCTGGCCAAGCCAGGTGTGCAGATTCTGACTCCTAACCCCAAAACCAGCGGTGGCGCGATGTGGAACATACTGGCGCTGTACGGCGCGGCTCTGCGCGGCTTCGTCGATGGGGTGCCGGCAGGCGACGAGGCCGCGGCCGGCGAGTTCCTCAAGGCCGTTTTGCGCAATGTGACCGTGATGGACAAAGCGGCCCGCGAGAGCATCACCAACTTCGAGAAGGGCGTAGGCGATGTGGCCATTACCTACGAGAACGAGGTGTTAGTGGCCCAGCTTCAGGGCGAGGACTATGATCTGATCATCCCGCGTTCGACGATCCTGATCGAAAATCCGATCGCGGTGATCGACGCCCACGTGGACAAGCACGGCAACCGTGCAGTGGCCGAGGCATTCGTACAGTTCCTGCTCAGCCCGCCCGCCCAGGAGATCTTCGCCCGGTATGGCCTGCGCTCGGTCGATCCTGAAGTTGCCCAGGCTACGGAGGCGCAGTACCCCGCGGTGGAGGACCTGTTCACCATCGAGTACTTCGGCGGTTGGGGCACGGCCACGCCAGCGATCTTCGGCGACGACGGCGTCTTCAATCGGGCGCTGTTGGAAGTGCAGAGCCGATAACCACCCCCCGCTGTGGCCGGTCTGTGCGAAGCCACCGAGCCACGCCTGAGCTGAGTGCATAGGTATTCATGGCCCAACTTCAAGCGAAGCCGCTCCCCAATGC
>JBFYTD010000006.1:0-14676 GCA_041300885.1 Anaerolineae bacterium
GGCTGGAGGGGGATCGGCCATTGCATAGCGGGGTTAGAGAAACCGGGTTTTTGTATCGCAGGCAACGATCATCGCGCTAAGCAAGGTGTTTGGGGACATAAAGCGCTGGGTCATACGGGAAAAACCCGGTTTCTGATCGTGCCGGTCACGGGTTGACGGACGACTGGTGGGATGGGGACTGCCACTGCGCCAGCGCGGCGTCCAGTTCGGCCGCCGTGGTCAGCCGCGCGGCGGTCTGCATGAAGACTTGCAGCGAAGGGCTGAGCTCACGCAGCCGCGCCAGCTTGGGGCCGATGGGGTCGCTGGCGGCCGCGCCGGTGGCATAGCTGCCGTGAAAGGCGAAGTATGCCTGGTTCAGCACCCGCAGCAGGTAGCCGTTGTCGGCAAAGGTCCTGCGTCGTGCCTCCATGAAGGCCTCGGCTTCCTCGACGTAGCCCCCGGCCAGCAGTTCATCCACCACCAGCCGCGTGGCTCGCATCTGCGGCCCAAACTCGAAGTCCGGCGGCTCATCGAACGACGCCTCGCTCTCAGTGGGCGCCTCGATGGGCGGGGCGGGCGGAGGCAGCAGGTCAGGATAGTAGCGCGCCAGCAGCGCCCGGCCCAACTCCTCGCCAGCGATGCTGGCCACGGTCTCGTTGATGACGACGCTCTCGCCGCCCTCCAGGAAAGCCCAGCCCAGCGGCCTGAAGGCCAGGTAGTTGTGGATCCACTCGTGGGCGATGGTCTCGGCCGTCCAGGGCAGGCCGTAGCGGTCGAGCACCATGGTGGGGTAGACGCCGTAGCCGCCGATGCCGGTGGCATAGGCCGACAGGTTCTCCCCCTGGGTGACGGCTTGCTCCAGCGCGGCGCGGTCGGCGCTGTCCAGGTCGGGCAGCAGATCGACCGAACGCAGCCGCTCGATGCGGTCGCGCGGCGACACCACCAGCAACTGCGGCGGCTCGCTGAACCTCATGCGCGCTGGCGGCCACACCAGGCCGGCCGTGGTCAGCCCCTCGGCCTGCACGATTGCGGTCAACTGCTGCTCCAGAATGGTCTCGACCGTGCTGGACTGGGCAGCAAGTTGCTCCCGGATGGCAGCCAACTCGGCGCGCTGGGCTGCTGTCGCCATCTCGCCGTCCACCACAGCCGGGTCAGCATAGGTGCGTTCGATCTGGCCGGCCAGTTGGCCGGCCCGCTGGGCCAGTTGCAGCCACTCGCGCACCATCTGCGTGGCCTGTTCCTCGGCCAGACCGGTCGCGGGGTTTCTGAGCGCATCGCCCAGCTTGCCGGCGATGGCGTCCACCTCCCAGGCCGCCAGGTCGAAGCGCTGCCCGCGCGTCGCATCCAGGATCGCCAGGTCCAGGGGATCAGCGGCCGGACGCCAGGCGGCCTGGAGCAGCAGCGCTGTCAGCACACCGACGATGATCAGGCGCAGCAGGGCGCGCAGCGACAGAGCCATGCGCCGGCCCTGTTCGCCGCGTTGACTCGTGTTCGGCAGCCGGTGAAGCTTGCCGCTGCTGCTGTCTGTGGTCACAATGGAGGCCAATGAATACTGCATTCCACATCGATGAAACAACGCTGCGCGTGCGCTACGCCGAGACCAAGGACTGGTCGAATACCCTCATCAAACCCCAACTACGCCCAATACGCAGTAATCCTCTACCCGTCTCGAAAAAACTGCCTTGAGACAGCACCCGCAGGCAAGGTGCAGCGAGCGCGGTCTCAAGGCAGTGAGGTTGTCAGTTCGGTGAATCGAATTCACCGGCTGAAGCTGAGAAAGCCCCTCATGGCTTGGCGGAGGCGCTCTCCAGCCGCTGAGGCGGCTTCTCGATTTCAGCCAGGGTTTTCTAATCTCTGGCACGCGCGTATAGCGCTTCGAGGTTCTCGTACAGGCGCAGGCCCATGGTTTGTCGCGCGGTCATGCTCCGACGATCTGCCAGCGGTCCACCATGTGGCGCTGCACCACGACCTCCTGGCCGTCCTCCATCTGGAGCAGGGCCGCGCCCAGGTCCGACCACTGCACCTTGCCGGTCACCGTCTGGCCGCTGCGCAGCGCCAGTTGGATCGGCGCGTCTTGCTCGGCGGCCTCCACCAAAGCAGCACTCAGCGCCTTGCGGGTCCATTCGAGGCGGCTGGTCAGATCTTCGGCTGGCACCTCGAAGTAAGCGGCCAGGCTGGCCAGCTCCTCTTCGGTGCCCTGGGCGCGATAGCGCTGTTCGATCTGGCGGTAGGCGCCGGCGGGCACGCCCGTGGCCGTCTCGATGTCCTGCGGCGTCGGGCCACCCTTGACGGCCCGCAGATAGCGCAGATAGTCGCTCGTACTCATGACTCGCCGTCCTGGTCTGCTGCCTCTTGCGCCGGGCTGGGCTTGACCTGATAGAAGGCAATGGCCAGCTTTTGCACGGTGATCTCATCGCCGCTGTTGGTGGCTAACGTCAGAGCGTAGGGGCTGAAGCCTTGCAGCGTACCCTCCAGCGTCGTCCCGTTGAAGAGGGTCAGATGCAGCGGGCTCTCGTCCAACTGCACTTGGGTCAGGTACACCAGCTCGTGCTCGTCCACCGATTCTGGCAGATAAGGGCGCTGACGTTTGCCCTTGGGGCGCTCTGGCTTGCGCTCGGTCAGCATCTCCTGGCAGGTGGTCAGCAGGTGAGACGCTTCTCTACGGTTGAGCATGCTCAACGGCTTGCCGGCCAGCCGCAGCAGGTCATCGCCCGACATGTCGAGTTGCTGGAGCAGGATTTTCAGGTGTTCGAGTTGGCTGGGGCGCGCAGGCGCAACCTGCGGGCGTCGCTTGAGGCCGCCTGGCTTGCGCAGCGGTCGCTCGGGCCGGCGCTCCATTCGATCCGGTTGATCCGGCCGGTCCGGGCGATAGTCGGGGCGTGGTGGACGCGCCGGGCCGCGATCGCTGTCGTAGCGCGGCGCTGGGCGCTCACTGTCGTAGCGTGGCGCCGGGCGATCGCCATAGCCGCGGCCGTAGTTCGAGCTCCCGTAGCCGGAGCGGCCGGCTTCGCCCCCGCCATAGCCGGAGCGACCTTCGCCATAGCCGGAGCGGCCGGCTTCGCCGCCGCCGTAGCTGGACCGTCCCTCGCTGCTGCCATAGCCAGAGCGGCCGGAATCGCTACGGCCATAGCTGGGCCGGCCGGAGTCGTAGCGCGAGCCGGAGCCACTGTCGTAGCGCGAGCCGGAGCCGCTGTCATAGCGCGAGCCGGAACCGCTGTCATAGCGCGAGCCGGAGCCACTGTCGTAGCGCGATCCGCTGTCATAGCGCGGGCGCGGTGCGTCGCCTTCCAGCGGCGATGGCGCGGCTGGCCTGCTCGGCCCGCGCGGCGGCGGATCGGAAAGTTCCTTGATCTCCTCGACATCGATCTCTAAGGCGCTGGCCAGGCGTTCCAGGTCGCGCTCAGGGATGGACCGCTCCCCCAGTTCGTAGGCCTTGATCAAGGCCGGGTGGACGCCTGCCGTGCGGGCAAGCTCTTCGATTGTCATGCGTTTCTGGCGCCGAAGCTGCCAAAGGTCTAGAGCCATTGTGTCTCCCTTCGAAAATGTGACGATTGTGATGCTGAGTGCATGGTGTTATGGGTATGGGTCCATGGCTGCTGGGTCCGGCGCTGCCACGCTGATGTCGGCGCCGTTGGACGCAAAGGTATCCTCAGCGATCGGGGGCAGATCGCCCAGCGATTGCAGCCCAAAGTGCTGAAGAAAATCAAAGGTCGTGTGGAGCTGGAACGGCCGGCCCGCCTGTTCCAAACGTTCCCCTTGCTCCACCAGACCGCGATGGATCAGCGTGCGCAGCACGCCGTCGCTGGCCACGCCCCGTAGTTCGTCGATCTGGGCGCGCGTCACTGGCTGCTTGTAGGCGATGATGGCCAGCGTCTCCAGGGCCGCCGGCGACAGCTTAGTCGTCAGGTCCAGGCCAAGGAAGCGCTCGATAGCGTCAGCCGCCTCAGGCGCGCTGACCATTTGGACTCGCTCGCCCTGGCGCTGCACGCGAACCCCGCGCGCGGCTTGACCCGCTATCAGGTCGGTCAGTGCCGCCTCGATACGTTCAGGTGTTTCCTCTAGGGCATCTGCCAGCGTCGTTATCTTGACTGTTTCTGGTGCGACAAAGAGCAGGCTTTCGAGGAGAATAGCCAGTTCCGTCATTGGGCGCAGATTGGAAGCGCTTTCAGCGCTTGCTACGTCAGACATAGCTCACGGTTCCCGCATTTCTAGCAGGACGTCACCCACAGTCCTTTACCAAGTGTAGGGGCCTTGCAAGGAGGCGACATCCTCGCTGCCCGGTTACACCACCCACAACAGCAACTTGTACTTCTCTACAATCTTCCCCTGAACTCGATCAACGCCAGCCTCGGCCATACAGTCTTCTCTTGATAGTCAGATCGGGCATACAGAAACGCAGCAGAGGTTTCTCTATGCCTGGTGCGATCCGGCTGGCTCCTCGTTATCGGTCTAGGGCTTGCGCAAGATTATACCTACATTTATCCCTGAATGCAAGTTACGCTTTTGGGGATAGCTCCTCAATAGTCAAGGAAGTAGAACTGTTCCAAATCCTGGTCAGTGGCGACGCCCTCGGCCAGGCGCTGGCGCAGCCGCTCAGCCTCGGCCTCCGGGTCGCCCACATCGCGGAACAAGCCCAAGAAGCCGCTCTTAGGCTTGGGTAGCTCCGCCGGCAAGCTGGGAGTGCGGCCGTAGATCAGGTCGATGGTGGCCTCGATGACCTGGTCGTTGCGCGGCAGGTAGCGATGCACCTCCTGAATGTAGTACATCTGCGCGCCAGGCAGCACGGCCGAATAGAGCGGCACCGTGGCGTCCCCTGAGTCGGGCCCTTCACTCCGCGTGCCGATCTGCAAACTGGCGCGCTCGAGCGCATCGAGGCCCAACGACACGTCCACCTTGGTCTCAATGTGACAGCCGGCGATCTGGACCGTCTCTACCGGATGGTCGTGATCGGCCAGCAGCTCGTGGAAGCGCTGGCCCGCGTCCAGATAGTCCTGACGCACGCCTTCCAGCCGCCACTGGCGCGCGTCGTAGACGTCGAAGTTGGCCGGATAGGGCCGGCTGCTGGGGAAGAGATCAGGCGGTGCGGGCAGCAATTGGTAGACGCTGGGCATGTTCAGCACAAAGCGCCGAATCGAGTTGTTCTCGTTCAGCGCGGAGGCCAGCGCCATCATACGGTTGCCCTCCAACAGGTCGGCGATGGCGCCGGCCGCGCCGAAGTGGGGCGTGCCCTGCATGATCACGCGCTTGACCCGGCGCTTGGCCTGCTCTGTATGGCGCGCGACGAAGGCTCGCGAGACCAGCCCGCCCATGCTGTGGCCCACCAGGGTGAACTGCATGTGGGGGTCGTCGTCGGCCCAGCGTTCCAGCGCTTCGCCGAGCCGGTCGGCGTTGAACTGGATCGGCCGCCGCCAGTCGTAGGGGAACTCGAACAGCAGACACTCGCGGTTGAGGGCCAGGGCAGGCTTCAGGTAGCATAGCTTTTCCGCACCCGTGGCCACAGCCAGGATGTTGGGACTGGCGTCGGCTGTGCCATCCTGGTTCAACTCCAGAAAACGGCTCTGTCCCTTGAGCATCAAGGCAGGGTTGAGCCACAGGGAAGTGACTACCCCGCGCACGCTGGCCAGCAAGGATCCCATCAGGCCCGGCAGCAGCACTACGGCCTCGCGCGTGCGGCCTGCGCGGCGCGGCGCATCGTCTGCGCGCATGGCGGCCACCTCGTCCGCGCCGAAGAGCTGTTGCGCAGCCATCATGTTCTGGCCGGCGTCCAGTTCCTCCTGAATTTCCTCCAGTGAGAGAGCAGACCAATGGTTCAACAAGTCCGTTGTACTCATCTTGATGACTCCTTCTTGCAGCTTGATCTTGGAAAGTGAAAAGGGAGTAGACGTGCCAACACTGAAGTTGTCCAGTTTGGCCTCTTGTCTGTTTGTACCACATTTGCATGTGAGTGTCAACCGCTGCTCGCCTCAGCCTGGCTGGCCTGCAAGTTGGCCTCGTCTGGCCCCCTGTGCATTCCATTGCCTTGCCTGCAATTGTGTGAATTCTGCAAACCAGCGTACAATGGGCAGCATTCAGGCGATCCATTGTGGCGCCGTCTGTCCACGTTGTACGGAGTGGGAAATGGTACTAACTCACCAACGCGCTAGCTATTCAACAGTCATGCCTCAGGTGAATGTGTTGGTCATCGAGCCTGTGTCAGCAGCCGCGCATGAACTGTTGCGCACCATCCTCATTCGGCGCGGCCATGCGGTGGATTTCGCTGCTTCAGATATTGCGGCGGTGGAGAACATTGAACGCTTTGATCTGCTGGTGATGGAGATCGACCCGCGCGACGCCGGCGCCTTGGAGCAGTGTGCAGGTGTACGCGCGCTGACGCTGGCGCCGCTGCTGGTGCTGGTGCCGGAGACGGCGCGCAATCAAGGCATTCAGGCGTTGGAACTCGGGGCTGACACGTTCATTACGGTTCCCTTCGATCGGCGTGAGCTGGTGGCACGCGTCGAGGCGCTGGTGCGCCGCGACCGCAGCCAGTGGTTTCTCCTGCAGGCCAGCTAGACGGCTGCCGGCGCTGGCAGCAGACCGTTCTCCTGGCGATAGTTGCGAAAGCGCGCCAGCCGCGCCATGTCTAGCTGAGCCAGCAGGAAACCTTCGTCGCCATCGACCAACACGCGCTGGATGTCGCTCAAGGCTGGCTCTGCGCTGGGATCCGTGATGGAGCTCACGCCGCCGCAGCGGAAGGGGGCCCGCGAGGCAGCAGCCTGGTCGCTGACCACCACAGCCAGCACGTTTTCCTGGGCCCGGGTCATGGCCAGGGTGTGCCACAGCATGCGCGCGTAGGCGGGCTCCGACTCCGCTCGAATCGTCGTCTGGGCGGGCACGCAGAGCAGCGTCGCCTCCGTAGCCAGGTGACGCGCCAGCTCAGGATGCCACAAATCGGAGCAGATCAGCACTCCCAGTCTCGTTCCCTTTACCTCCAGAACCAGGGAAGCGCTGCCGGGCTGGACATTGCGGCCCTTTTCGAAGCCGAACAGCCGGCGCTTGTCGTAACGCCCCAACTCGCATCCGTCCCGGCCGTAGACCACCGAGGTGTTGACCCTCGCCTGTGCAGCGTCGTCCCAACGTTCCACCGAACCAGCCACCAGCGTCACCCGATGGCGGCGCGCCAGATCGGCGGCAAACCCCTGGGCCATGTGCCAGGGCCGATTGTCGCCGTCGGGCGCCGGGACAGCGTTGAAGTGTTCGGGCAGCACGGCCACGTCCAGCGGCGCAGCGGCTGCAGCCTGGTCCAACAGGCTGGCGATGGCGTCGAAGGTGCGGGCCGGCTCCTCCCAGAAGATGGCGGGCTGAATGGAACAGACAGTGAGGGTTGTGTTGGTCATGGTCGCATTATACCATTGCCCGGAACTGGGTCAACTGGGCCGGCGGTATTCACAGCCAGTTTGTTGACGCTTCTGCGGCTCTGTGGCATAATTTCATCCTGGCCCGCAGCAAGCTGCACGCGCTGCAGGCCCGGCTGAACTGAGCCGGTGATTGGCGCCACTGACCAATCACCGTTCACCCTCTGGAGAATCATCCATGAACTATCGTACCCTTGGCCGCACCGGCTGGCAGGTTTCCGAGATCAGCTTTGGCGCGTGGGCCATCGGCGGCTCCTGGGGCGCCGTGGACGACGCCGAGTCGCTGGATGCCCTGCGCCGCGCGCTGGACCTGGGCGTCAACTTCATCGACACGGCCGACGTCTATGGCGACGGCCGCAGCGAGCAACTGATCAGCCAGGTGCTCAAGGAGCGCAGCGGCCAGCGCATCTACGTGGCCAGCAAGGCCGGCCGGCGGCTGCAGCAGCAGGTTCCTGACGGCTACAACCGCGCCAACCTCGTCGCCTGGGTGGAACGCAGCCTGCGCAATTTGGACGTGGAGGCCATCGACCTGCTGCAACTCCACTGCCCGCCCACCAGCATCTACTACCTGCCCGAGGTCTTCGGCGTGCTTGATGACTTGGTGACGGCCGGCAAGCTGCTGCACTACGGCGTCAGCGTCGAGAAGGTCGAGGAGGCGCTCAAGGCCATTGAGTTCCCCGCCGTCCAGACGGTGCAGATCATCTTCAACATGCTGCGCCTGCGGCCGGCCGAGCTCTTCTTCCCCCAGGCCCAGGCCCGACAGGTGGGCATCCTGGCGAGAGTGCCGCTGGCCAGCGGGTTGCTGACGGGCAAGCTTAGCCCTGCCAGCAGTTTCGATCCTGACGACCACCGCCACTTCAATCGCCACGGCGAGGCCTTCGACGTGGGCGAGACCTTCTCTGGCGTGCCCTACGACGTGGGCTTGCAAGCGGTGGAGGAGCTGCGGCCGCTGATCCCGCCCGGCGCAACCATGGTTCAGTTGGCCCTGCGCTGGATATTGATGTTCGACGCAGTCACCTGCGCGATCCCTGGCGCCAAACGGCCCGCCCAGGTGGATGGCAACATGGCCGCCAGCGACCTTCCCCCGCTCAGCCCGGCCGCCATGGCCGCGGTGCAGGACGTTTACGACCGGCTGATCCGGCCGCATGTGCATCAGCGGTGGTAGTAGGCAAGTAGACAAGTAGACAAGTAGACAAGTAGGCAAGTAGGCAAGTAGGCAAGGGGGAGGTTAGTACACGACGGAAGCAGTATGGTCGTTACGTAGAACAACCGTCCGGGCCGGATTGTTCGGGCGCAATCCGCTGGATTGCGCTACTGACAACCGCTGGACTATGGACGCTCTGCTGTACTAGGGGGCGCTGGGTTGGACGGTGATTTCGCCTGCTTCAGCGGCGCCGAGGCGGGGGAGGCCGGCCGTGTTGGCGTCGTAAAGGCCGACGACTAGGCGGTAGCGGCCCGGCGCGAGATCAGCCGGCAGGCGCAGCTCGTAGTTATCCTCGACAACTTCGCCGCTCAACCAGGCGTTGGTGGGACGACGCCCCTGTTGGGGCACGTGGTCGTCCTGCGCAACGATCTGCCCGTCCTGATCCAGCAGATGGACGAAGCCCGTGTACGACGTTTCCATGGGAACCACAACCTGCCAGCCCACAGTTACTGGCACAGTAGCGCCGGCTGACGATGCGGCGCTCGAAGTACGAATCCCCAACAACTGCACCAGGCCGCCAAAGCTGGCCGCTGACGGGAAATCGAACGGCCCTGAAGGTTCGAAGCGGCGCGTGCTGGGCAGCACGGTGATCGGCAGGTCGACGGATGCGCCGGCAAACCCTGCTGTGGCGTCCTCGACGCTCGCAACGAGCAGGCCCACGCGCAGCGTCCATGAGCCGGGCTGATCGATTCCCGGCGCGGTGAAGCGCAGCCGGCTCAGTACCTGCGCATCAGGCGGCCATAGGGATGTGGGATAGGACACTCCGGCCGGGGCCAGCCAGCCGCCGCCTGCCACCTGTCCTGCCGGGTCGATCCAATAATAGCCCAGTTTGTAGTCTTGATCAGGCTGCGCGCTGGCCTGCCACCACGCGTCGACGGCGATGGTGTCGCCCGGCTCGGCCTCGCTGCGATCACTCTGTACGCCTTGCAGCGTGATCGTGGGGGAAAGGGGGAGCGGCGTGCTCTCGGCCGGCGGCCCGCCTGGCCCCTCGATCACCAGGTCGTTGGCGATCACCGGCGCCAGCCAGGCCCAGCGGCCCTGCGGCGCGCCGGCCGCGTCGAGGACGTCCAACGGCTGGCCGGTGCTATCGTCGTAGACGCCCAGGCGCAGACTATACTCCCCGGGCGGGGTACCCAAGTAGGCAGGGATAGCGATCCGGCTGAGCACGACCTCGCCTGGCTGCCAGCGGAAGGTGGGGTAGTCGTAAGCGGCCAGGCGGCGGTCCAGCGGCTGGCTGTATTCAATAGCAAAAGTTCGGTCGAAAAGGGTGGCAGTCAACTTAAGATCGCCCGTCAAGGGCGCCAGGCTGCGCCAAAAGAGAAACACTGGGCATAGCGGCTGGCTGCAAAGCGGCTGGGAATAGCCCAGCAGCTCGACCTGGTTGGCGAAATTGATGTTCAGCTCCTGGCCCTGATACGCTGCGCTCAGTGGCAGCTCGACCGGAAAGGCTGTGCCCGGCTTGTCCGGCGCGCTTCGGACAGCCTCAAAGAAGCGATAGTGCTGCGGTGTACCCAGGCCCCAGAAGCTGGCCGTGGCCGGCTCGGCGTCGCCCACCGTGTCCAGCAGGAAGGGCACGACGCCGTTGGGATCCACTACCCCGTCCTGCCATTGCACCAGCCAGGCGCCGCGGCGGCCTGCCAGCGCAGTGTTCAGCGTCGCGGCTGCATCCAGTCCCAGCACGGCGTTGACGTCCAGCGTCTCGATCTCTGGCAGGCGCAGCGGTTCGACGTCGGGCGCATAGTAGCGCCAGGCCGGGTAGGCGTGGCCGCTGACCAGCAGGACGGTCTCGTCGGGCTGTAGTTGAGATTTGACATAAGTCACAGCGCCGCGCCAGTCGTCCTTGCTGAAGGCGGGGTCGGTGAACCAGTTGTGGATCGAGAAGGCGAAGATGGCCAAGAGGGCGGCGAGGGAAAGGAGGGAGAGGAAGCGGAGGAAATGGTGAATGGTGAATGGTGAATGGTGAATGGTTAGCCGGGGGCGGAAGGGCAGGGAGAGGCCGCCGGCCAGCAGCAGGACGAGGGCAGGCGAGGCCAGCATCAGGTAGCGCGGGTTGAACTTGGGGTTGCTGGTGGACAACAGCAGGATGCCGGCCACCGGGACGAGCAGGTAGAGCAGGACGAAGAGCGTGGCGGCGGGGAGCGGGGAGCGAGGAGCGTGACGCGGACTTTCGCTCGGGCCGGTCTGTGCGAAGCCAGCGAGCCCGCCGTTCTTGTCAATGGATGATCTCCCCGCGCGGATCTGGCTGCCCCTCTGCCCCTCTGCCTCTCTATCTCCTGGACCTCTGAAACCCTCCCACAACAAGGCCACGACACAAACCAGCGCCAGCGCAGCCACGGCCCAGGCCAGGGGAGTGGCCTGCTGCTCCAGCACGGTCTCGCCGCTGCTGAAGCTGATGGCGATGTGGCGCAGCGCCTCGTCCAGCTTGAGCGCCCCCTGCCAATAGCTGGCATCTTCGCCGAAGCGGCGCAGCGCGTTGGGCAGCCAGGGCAGGTAAGCCACGATGACCAGCAGCGCAGCCGCGGCGCCTTCGATCCACAGCCGCCGCCGGATCAGGTCTCGCTGCGCCAGCAGGGCGATCACGAAGTACAGGCCAAACGCTGCCAGCAAGAAGACGGCGAAATAATGGCTGTACAGCAGGGCAATGGCCGCCAAGACCAGCGCAGACCACCACAAGAGGCGTGATTTCGGGTAGTCAGTTTGGCTATGGCCGCCGGCCAGGACGCGCAACAGCGCGTAGCCTGCCAGCATGCCCAGCGCCGTGAGCTGGGTATACATGCGCGCTTCCTGGCTGTAGTAGAGCCACAGCGGGTGCAGCGCGGCCAGCAGCGCGGCCAGATTGCCAGCCGTCCGGCCGAACAGCCGCCGGCCCAGCGTATAGGCCAGGGGCGTCATCAGCACGCCGAAAAAGAGCGATGGGAAGCGCAGCGCCCACTCGCTCAACCCTGCCCACTGCACCCAAGCGGCAGTTATCGCATAGTAAAGTGGCGGTTGGATGTCGTCCGCCGTCCAGCGGGCTAGCTCGGCCAGCCCCTGCTGCACCACCTGGGCCGTCACTGCCTCGTCGTACCATAGCGACTGGCTGCCCAGAGCATGGACGCGCAGGGCAAAGGCGAGGAGGATACAGAACAGGAGCAGGCGGCGGGACATGATCAATGGTAAATGGTGAATTGTGAATGGGTAACGGATAAGGGCGTTACTGGCTGGCGCAGGCTTCGGGCACGATGGCGCAGATCAGGTCGGGTCGGGGTGCGGCGGTGCTGTCAACTTCCAGCTTGCCGATGACCACACCGTCGCCGGCCGGCAGCCCTTCACCGTCCAGCAGGGCCAGCCGCTCCAAGGTCTCCCAGTAATACCAACCCGCCACCAGGTCATAGACGCCCGGCTTGAGGTTGGCCGGCAGGGCAACGCTGTGTGCGCCCAGTACGGTTTGGTCTGGCTGCCATTGCGAGGTGGGCTGCACGCCAAACCAGGTGGGCATGGAGTCATGCTGTGCCACGATGTTGCCCTGAGGGTCGCGCACGTGCAGGAAGACGGTCAGGTCGCGCAGCGAGGGGCCTTGTCCCTGCCAGCGCAGCGTTACGGGCACGCGACTACCGGGCGCAGCCCGTGTCTGCTCGTTCACGCCGGTCAACTGCACCAGCCAGCCGTCGCCGCCAAAGGTATGATCCAGCATGGTGAACGCAGGCGGCTCCAGCGGCTGCAGGTCGTTGCGCTGCCACTGCCAGGCGCCCAGCGTCGTCCAGGTGCCGGAGTCGAAGAGCGGCGCGTCTGGTTCGCCCGCACTGACTCGCCAGCGGCTGCCCACATCGTCCCAGCGATCACCCTGGTAGACGCCAGCCGCCAGCGCCCACTCTTTGGGCAGGTACCAGGCGAGCTTGTCGGTGACAACGGTCTCGCCTGGCTGCCAGCGTTCGGGCGGCAGCCAGAGCGGTTGGATCAAGGGGCGTTCATCGGTGCTGTCCACCTCGCGACCGTCGGGCGTGACTGCGAAGGCCCGCAGATTGAGTCCGGCCGGCAGCGGCGTCAGCGCCTGCCAGTAAAGGCGAAAGGCCGTGCTGCGCCATTGCGAGTCCGGCAGCACGTCGTAGCCCAGCAGCTTGACCTGCGCGCCGTCCGGTCCGCTAAAGGTCAGGTCCAGGGGGACCTGGGGCTGGTCGGCGGGTTGGGCGAAGCTGTAGAAGTCGGCAGGCAAGTCGGTCACGCTGGCCGGCGGGCTGCCCTCCTGGCGGCGCAGCAGCAGATAGCCGTCGGCGGCATCCTGGACCGCCCACTGGCCTCCCGCCAACAGCTCTTGTACGCGGTCACGCAGCGCGGTCGGATGCATCGACCAACCGCTCCGTGCAGCCTGGTCTAACAGCACAAAGTCGCTGTCACCCAGCGCGGGGAATTCATAGATGCGCTCACGGTGGCTGAAATGCGGGTACAGGTTGGCCACGGTGGCCAATGCTGCGTCGGCCGGTATTTGCTGGCTGAAGCGATCGAGCAGCCGGTGGTGGTCGGTTACCTGGGGCCAGACGTAGGGGAACTGGGAACCGATGGGCGTGTAGCCCCAGGTGATCTGGCTGCCGATGCTCCAGACAAGCAGCCAGACGATGAGGATGGCAAATGAGCGGTGCGCCCGCCACAGGGGATGGTTGTGCAGCGAGACGGCGACGCGCCGGCTCAGCCGGCGCAGACGCTGGCTGCCGACAATAGCCCCCATGACGGCAAAGGCCGCCAGCGGCGCCGAGTAGTGCAGTTGGCCGCTGTACTGGAAGGGATAGGCGCTGAGCAGGTTGGCTAGCAGCAGCGGCAGGCCGAGGAGCAATATCTCCGGGCCGCCCAGCGCCAGGAAACCTACCGGCGCCAGCAGCCGCAGCAGGTAGGTCAGGCGCAGCGGTTCGGCGACGATGCTCAGCACCTGGCCCGGCCGGGTCAAGAGGGTTTTGACCACGCTGCCGAAGCTGTCGCCCAAAGCGCCGAAGCGCGCGACGTAAGGGCTTTCGCTCAGCCCGTAAGCCTCGGCAGCGTACGCGGGAATGATGACAAAGGTGGCGATGTAGAACCAGGCCAAACCGGCCAGCAGAACCAGCGCACCTGCCGCCACGGGCCAACGGGTGAGGCTGCGCTCAGGTGCGGCCAGACGCCGGCGCAGCCAGAGCGCGCGTGCCAGCGCATACAGGCCCAGAGTGGCCGTCAGCAGCGCCGCGCCCTCCTGCACCGTGGCCACCAACAGCGCGGCCAACACAAAGCGCCCCCATTGTTGCCGTTCGCTCCACAGAAAGGCCAGCAGAATCAGCGGCGTGCCCAGCGGTAGGGCATGAAAATCGGCCGTCAGCGCGGCTTGCAACGATGGGTAGAGCAGATAGGCGAGGACGAATGCCAGACAGGCCAGGGCCTGGTAGTCCGCAGCGCGCGACACTGACTGGCCGCCTCGCTCCTTGCCCCAATGCAGGCTGAGCCGCAGCCATGCGATCTGGAAGACGGGCCAGGCGCCTAGGGCCAATGCCAGCGCCTGCAACACCAGCAGCGCCCGCACGTCGTCCCACAGCCAGAATATCAGCGAGACCGGCGCGAAGATTGGCTCCACATGGTCGGTGAAACGGCTGCTCAGCGCTTCGCCCTTGATCTCCTGCACAAAGCGTCCCTGGCTGGTGTTCCAGATGGCCTGATCGATCTGCCCCAGGTCGGCCTTGTGCGTCTGGTGGGCATCGTGCAGGCGGATCGAGACCGCGCTGAAGTAGAGCGCAAAGGCAAGGATCATCCCCCACAACATGATGCTGGCCCAGCGCGGCGGCGTCGTCGGTCTAGTTCGATGTGGCATAGAGTGGCTCATTGCCGACGGTGAAGTTGAGCAGGCACAGCCGCTCACACGGTTGCGCCGACTCTGCCGGACTGGTAGTTTCAGCCTCGGAAGCGGGGCTGTGCAGGGTCAAAACGTGCGGTCCATCTACCGGGAGGTCTGCGGCGAGGCTCCACGCATAGACATTGCCGAACAGGTGGACGACGGCCGGTGCTGCTGCAACTCCATCGATAGAAAAGGTCACGGCGGACGCTTCTCTGCCATCCAGTTGCCCGCGCAGAAGCCATCTGCCCGGCCGCGGTATGTCGATGGTGATCTTA
>JBFYTD010000153.1:0-5774 GCA_041300885.1 Anaerolineae bacterium
CCGACGACATGGTCAGAGGTTTTGAGCTGGGAGCCGACGACTATATCGCCAAGCCCTTCGCTTTCAAGGAAGTGCAGGCGCGCATCCGCGCTATCCTGCGCCGCGATCAGTGGATCAAAGAACGGCAGGCGCCGCCATTGTTGCAGAACGACATGATGACGCTGGACGTTCAGCCCCAACCGATCAGCATCGAGGCCAACGCATGATTGCCAGCATCGAAGGGATCATCCTCAGTCGCCAGCAGGAGTCGCTGGTTCTTGGCCTGGGAGGGCTGGGGGTACGCGTCTATGCCCCGGCCGATCTGTTGGCTGCTGTCCGGCCGGGGGACGAGTTGTACCTGCACACCTATTTGCACGTGCGTGAGCAGGAACTGGCGCTCTATGGCTTTGCCAGCGAGCAGGACCTGGCCTTGTTCCAACTGTTGCTCGGCGTGTCAGGCATCGGTCCCAAGTCTGCGCTGGGCGTACTCTCCGGCATGCCCGCGGACGCACTGCGGCTGGCTATCAGCCAGGAGCAGCCCGGCGTTCTGGCCCGCATCCCTGGTATCGGCAAAAAGACGGCCGAGAAAATCGTGCTTGAGCTGAAGGATAAGGTGGGGTCGCCCGATGGGGCGCCTCCTGAGCTGGCCGCACTCAGCGAGGCTGACGCAGAGGTGATCGACGCGCTGACCGCCCTGGGCTATAGCATCATCGAGGCCCAGCGCGCCGTCCAGGCCCTGCCGCGCGACGTGCGCGATGTGGAGGAACGGCTGCGCCTGGCGCTAACAAGTTTTGCAAAATAAGCAGGGGGTTGGTAGCTTGCCAGCCTGGTAAACGGACGGGGCGGGCGCTGACGGGCCATTTTGGGAATTGCTGGCGTCTGACGCCTGTGGTACAATGCACATTCCGCTGCGGCGGCGGCGATAGTGTCCAATAACCCGTGGAGCAAAGCGATGAGATCCATCGATTGGGGCCAGATCAACTGGCCCGCGGTAGCCCTCAACTCCATCTACGTCCTGGCGCTAGCCTTGACTGCGGCTTTTTTTGCCCAGGTCTTCGGTCTGGCTCAATGGAACGAGTTCCATGCCGCCCTCACCTTGACCATCGCCCTGATCGTCGTCTGGGTCAGCTTCCGGGTGGCCATGCGGGCCGGCAGCGAGCCGTTGATGCACGGCCTGCTGATCGGACTGGTAGTGGCGGTGACCATCCTTGTGCTCAACTACCTGACTGTCGGGCTGAATGTGCCTGAGATCGCCGGTTTTCTGATGCAAGTGCTGGGTGGATTGATCGGCGGCCGCATGGCGCAGCGCACCCTGGAAGGACCCCACCGATGAGCCGACTCGCCGGCGTCTTCGCCGCCATCGTCACCCCCTTTGACCGCGCCACCCTGGCCATCGACCACGGCTGGATGCCGCGCCACCTGGCTTACCTGCGAGCACGCGGCTGCGATGGAATCGTTCCTCTGGGCACCAACGGCGAGGGGCCGGCTATGAGCGTGGCGGAGCGCAAGAGCGTCATCGACACCGCCTTGGCTGCGGCCGATGGGCTGGCGGTCGTCCCTGGCGCCGGCTGCGCCAGCCTGCCCGACACGATTGAACTGACCCGCTACGCCTTGCAGGCTGGCGCCGACTCGGCGCTGGTCATCCCCCCCTTCTTCTTCAAGAACGTCTCCGATGCCGGCGTGCTGGCTTACTACCAGCGGCTGTGCGACGCAGCCTTGCAGCCTGGCCAGCAGATTCTGCTCTATCACTTCCCCAAACTGAGCGCGGTGCCCATCGGCGACGCAGTAGTGGCCGGCCTGCGCCAATCGCATCCTGGCTGTGTGGCCGGCGTGAAGGACTCCAGCGGCGACTTCGAGAGCATCGTTCATTGGAACAAGCTCTTCCCTGAGCTGCGGGTCTTTGCGGGCAGCGATTCGCTGGCCAGTGCAGCCTTCGCAGCGGGCGTAGCTGGCGCCATCACCGCTGGCGGCAACCTGGTTCCCGACTTGCTACAAGGGGTGCGCCAGGCTGTGCTGGCCGGGCGTGACCCGGCGCCGATCCAGGCGCGGCTGAACGAGGTGCGCGGCTGGCTGGAGCGCTCCCCCTCCATGCATGCGGCCACCAAGTTCCTCTTGACGCGCTTCGCCGGCCTGCCCCAGGCCGCGGTGCGTCCGCCGCTGATCGATCTGAACGATGCCCAGCGTGCTGAGTTGGCCGCTCTGGCCGATTCCTTCCTGGCCCAACCCACCGCCTGACCACAGAAGTTCCCAGGAGTTCCCATGAGTTCCCCCCACTTCCCCCAGTTCCCCCAAGGAGACCCCATGCGCAAAGAAGTCCTTTCCTGGAACGACGTCGACCGGCTGATCCAGGAGTTGTTGCCCCAGTTCCGCGGCTCCTACGATGCTCTGCTGATGATCACGCGCGGCGGCATCGTGCCCGGCGGCATCCTCAGCGAAGCTTTGGGCATCAAGTACATCCTGACCGCGGCGGTGGAGTTCCACACCGGTGTGCAGAAGCGGCTGGCCTGGCCAACCTTCCTGCAGTTTCCTGGCGATTCGCTGTTGCGCGGCCGGCGTATCCTGGTAGTGGACGACGTGTGGGGCAGCGGTCGCACCATTATGACGGTCAAATCACGCCTTGAAGCGGCCAGCGCCACCCCAGAGCTGTGCGTGCTGCATTATAAGCCAAGCGAGAGCATGTTCCGCGACGCTGCGCCGGACTACTACGCGGCCGTGACCGATGCCTGGATCGTCTACCCATGGGAAATTGAGCGCGGCGTTGATCGTGAACTGCTGGTGGCCGGCGTCGGCTAGACGTGGATTCGCTGCGGAGGCCAGGCATGTCCCCAAGTGACTTCGAGTATGATGTTCTTTGCTACGGCACCATCAGCGCCGACGACCTGATCTACGTGCCCTATTTGCCGACGCCGCGGCGCGACAGCCAGGTGCAGCAGGATTTCCAACGCCTGGGCGGCGAGGCGGCCACCGTGGCCCGCGTCCTCAGCACCTGGGGGCTGCGGGTGGCCATTGTCGGCAATGCCATCGGCGAAGATAAATGGGGACGTTACATCCGCCAGCAATTGGACGCGCTGCCGGGCGTCGACACCCGCTATCTCGTCCAGCGCTCTGACGTGCGTACCCCGTTCTGCCGCATCCTGGTGACGCCCGACGGCGAGCGCAGCATCCTGGGTTACTGGTTCGACGAAGCGCCCAAGACCGCGCTGACCGAAGACATGATGCGCCGGGCGCGCCTGCTGAGCGTCGATGTCTACGGCAAGGACGAGCGGGATGAGGCGGCCAGGATTGCCCGTGGGCTGGGCCGGCCGGTGGTGTCGGCCGACGCCATCTGGCCTAACTATCCCCTGGCCAGCCTGAGCGACCTGATCGTCATCTCGCGCGATTTTCTGGTCGGTTACTTCCCAGGCGTCTATATCTACGACCACGCGCTGGAGCTGCAAAAAACCGGCGCGGGTTCGATCATCATCACCCACGGCCAGAAGCCGGTGCTGGTGGTCGATCGCCATGGCCGTCCCTCCTACGTCGAGCCCTTCGCCGTCACCGCTATTGATACCACCGGCGCCGGCGACGTGTTCAAGGCCGCGGCCATCTATGGCCAGTTGCAGGGCTGGGACCTGGTGAGCTCGACGCGCTTTGCCTGCGCGGCAGCCTCGCTCTACATCGCCCAGCCGCGCGGCCAGGACCAGGTGCCCGACCTGGCCAAGGTGACCCAGTTGGCAGGTGTGTGAGGCTGGGGTGAGCGACGACGTCTTCTGGGGGGTGATGCTTGGCCGCCGCTCGGTGCGCCGCTATGCCGCGCAGCCGGTGCCTGCTGAACTGGTGGAGAAGCTGTTGGAGGCTGCGCACTGGGCCCCGTCGGCCCACAACCGCCAGCCGTGGCGCTTCGTGCTGCTGAACGACCTGGTCCTGCGGCGACGGTTGGCCGAGAGCATGGCGGCCGATTGGCAGGCAGACCTGCTGGCCGACGGCGCTGATCCGGCTATGGTCAGCCGCCGCGCCGCCATCTCTATCGAACGCATCAGCACCGCCCCGCTGGCGATCCTCCCCTGTCTCGATTTGGACTCTCTGGACAGCTACCCCGACCCGCAACGCCAGCAGCGCGAGTGGCAAATGGGGGTGCAGTCGGTGGCGCTGGCCTGCCAGAACCTGCTGCTGGCCGCCCATCACCATGGCTTGGCCGCCTGCTGGATGTGTGCGCCCATCTTCTGCCCCGATCTGGTGCAGGCCATCCTCCACCTGCCTGCAGCGTTGGAGCCGCAAGCCCTGCTGACCATCGGCTATCCCCCGGTCGACGCGCCGCGCAGCAAAGAGCGTGCGCCGCTGGCGACGCGGGTGGTGGTGCGGTGAGGGTAGACAAGTAGACAAGGCAAGGGGTAGACAAGTAGACAAGGGCAAACTCAGCACTTAGCAGTCGCTTCTGCCTAGTCTACGTGCCTACGTGCCTACGTGCCTACGTGCCTACTTGCCTACTTGCCTACTTGCCTACTTGTCTACTTGTCTACTTGTCTACTTGTCTACTTGCCTACTTGCCTACTTATCTACTTGCCTACTCGTCTACCCATCCCCCCATTCACAGCGTCTCGCCGCTGGCCACATCCCCCGGTGGGTAAGCAGATGCAGAAACGCGTGGACGGACAATAACGTTGCGGCCGACCTTGACGCCGGCCGGGACCTGGGCGCGCTTGCCTAGCAGCGTCAGCCCGGTATTGAGGTGGTTGGGCATGGCGCGGTTGGGTGTGTTGTCGTCACCCCAGCCTACCACGCTGCCTTCGCCGACCACAGCGCGCTTGTCGATGATGGAACGCTCGACGCGCGCGCCGGCGCCGATGACCGCACTGTTCATGATGATGGAGTCGTTGATCTCCGCGCCTTCCTCCACGACTGCGCCGGGGCCGATGATCGAACGAGCCACCCTGCCGAAGACGCGGCAGCCGTCGCACAGCAGGCTGCCCTCCACGATGGCCTCAGGGCCGGTGAAGGCGGGCGCTAACTGCTCGCTGCGGGTGTGGATCACCCAGTCGGGATCATACATGTCCAAGGCTGGCGTCTCGGCCAGCAAGGCCATGTTCGCCTCCCAGTAGGCCTGCACCGTGCCTGCGTCCATCCAGTAGCCTTCGTAGCTGTAGGCATAGATGGATTGGCTGGCCTTGAGCATGCCGGGCACCACGTGGCGGCCGAAGTCTACGTCGCCCGCGCCGGGGCCGGTCAGCCAGTCCACCAACGCCTGTCCCTTGAAGACATAGATGCCCATGGAGGCCATCCGACTCAACGTGCGCCGCGGCTTCTCCTCGAAGCGCGTCACCCGGCCGCTGCTTTCCGCGCCCACCATGCCGAAGCGATAGGTCTCGTGGGGGCTCACCGCGCGCACTGCGATGGTGCAGTCGGCGCCGGTGCTCTCGTGGAAGCGCAGCAGCGGGCGGTAATCCATCTTGTAGATGTGGTCGCCAGCCAACAGCAGCACCGTGTCCACGGACTGCTCGGCCACGTAGTCCAGGTTGAAGCGCACGGCATCAGCCGTGCCGCGCTGCCAGGCGCCGCTTTCGCCCTCGCCGCTGACGTAGGGCTGCAAGAGCCGCACGCCGCCGATGGCGCGGTCCAGGTCCCAGGGCTTGCCGTTGCCGATGTGATCGTTAAGCGAACGGGGCTTGTACTGGGTCAGCACGGCCACGTTGAAGATGCCGGAATTGACCAGGTTGGAGAGCGAGAAGTCGATGATGCGGTACTTGCCGCCAAAGGGAATCGACGGCTCGGCGCGCTCGGCGGTCAACACACTCAATGCCGGGCTGGGGCCGCCAGCC
>JBFYTD010000154.1:0-5759 GCA_041300885.1 Anaerolineae bacterium
GTGTTCAGACGGCATACTTGAAGGCCCACTATCCCCTGGAATACATGGCCGCCATGCTCTACGTGGAGCGGGACAACCCGGAGAAGGTGGCCTACTACATCACCGAGGCCCGCCGCATGGGCATCGACGTGCTGCCGCCCGACGTCAACGCCAGCAGCTTCAACTTCACCGTCGAGCAGGCTGCGGCCGGCGCGCCGCCTGCCAACCGCGACCTGCACATCGCCTATCCTTTCCCGGTGCCGCCCGGCGCAGCTATCCGCTACGGCCTGGCCGCCATCAAGAACGTGGGCGAGGGGCCGGTGGAAGCGATGCTAGCCGGCCGCCAGGCTGAGACTTTTCCCTCGCTGGAGGCGCTGTGCGAAAGGGTAGACCTGCGCAAGGTGGGCAAGAAGGCGTTGGAGTGCATGATCAAGGTCGGCGCGTTGGATGCCTTCGGCGAGCGCGGCCAGCTTTTGGAGGCCATCGATCAGATGGTGGGCGTCAGCCGCTCGCGCCACGAGGCGGAGGAGGCCGGCCAGCTCAGCATGTTCGATCTGTTCGGCGGCGGGCTGGCGACAGGAGGCAGCAACTTCGCCCCCACCCTGACCCTGCCCGCTGCCGAGCCGTTGACCCCCAAACAGCGTCTGGAGATGGAGAAGGAGTTGCTGGGCGTCTACGTCTCGTCGCATCCGTTGCAGCAGATGGCTGTGGACCTGACCGGCGTGATCACCTGCACCTGCGGTGAGCTGGGTGAGGCGCACGTGGGCAAGCCAGTGGTGCTGGCCGGCAACGTGGTGCGCGTCAACCAGATCACTACCAAGAAGGGCGATCGTATGGCCTTCGTCACGCTGGAGGACCTGCAAGGCCAATGCGACGTGGTCGTCTTCCCCAAGACCTGGGAGGAAACCAAGGATCTGTGGGTGCAGGACCGCATCGTGTTGGTGCGCGGCAAGGCCGAGAAGCGTAGCGAGTCGGTCAACGTGCTGTGCGACACCGTGCAAGACTACATCACGCGCGCGTCGGCTGCGGACGAGGGCGATCCCTTCGCGGGGTTGCGAGCGGCGCCGATCTTCACCGATGGCAACGGACACGGCCGGCCGGCGGCCGCGCCGCTGCGCACTTCTGTGCTGGCGCCGGAGCGCAGCGCCGGTCTACGGATCGCCGATGCTGCCGAGGACCTGAGCTACGGCGACGACAGCGGCGCTGGCTCTGAAGACGATAGCCCCTGGGCGCTGGAGGAGCCGGAGTGGCTGCGGGATGCGCCGGCGGCGTGGGGAGGGGAGGAGAGGGAAAGAAGGGAAACGGGGGAAATGGTTAACGGTGAACGGTTAACGGTTAATGGTGAACCGGGTGTTGCGCGCGTCGAATTAACTCCCGCCGCCGCTATGCCGCGGGTTGACGCGCCAACTCGCCCCTCACCCAATCACCTAATCACCCAATCACCCAGTCACCCAGTTACCCAGCCACCCAGCCACCCAGTCACCCAGTCATCCGCCCCCCGCGAGATTCGGGTCACCATGCAGCGCACGCCTGACGTCGAGCGCGACAAGCGGTTGTTGAGCTGGGTGGTGGACGAGTTGCGAGCCAAGCCGGGGCCGGACCGCTTCTGCATCATCGTGCGCAAGAACGGCGCGGCCGTGCAGCTCGACTTCCCCAACGACACGACGACCTTCACGCCGGCGTTGGAGCAGCAGTTGGTGCGGCGGTTGGGGGTTGGGAGCGTAGAGGTGCGGGAGGACGCGTCGTACTAAGAGGCGTGCTTGCGCGTTTCCAGGAACCTGGCAACATTCTTGGATCGCCAGAGAACTATCAGGGCAGCTATCGGAACGGCCATAAGCATGCCGGAAACCAGCAACATCACCAATCCGACCAGCAATTTCTCTTGCGGGGAGCTTGACGAGGTAAATTGCATGGTCTGAATGAAGCTGATCAGAACCCCAAGTCCTTCCGAAATCACCATATAGCCCAGGAAGTAGATCAGGCCTTGCTTACCCCAAGGATGGCCTTTGTAGAGCAGATAGGAGGCGACGCCCATGGCTATGAGCAAGATCCAATCGGTGACAGCGCTGCCCTCAGCATACGGCTCGAAATAGCGATAGATCAGCTCCATCAGCGGTCCGCCGAGCGCAACCAACGCGACAAAGAGGGTGAGCCATCGTCCGCGGGCGATCTGTTTGGCTTGCTGTGCGGCTTGCTCCTGGCTATCGGGTGTGCTTAGAGTTACGTAATCGGAGAATTCTGACATGACAGCCTCCTGTACCTGTCAATTCTGAATTGGTTGTGGCCTCGATTAGTTGTATGCACCACCAGTGCGACTTACAACTGGCCCGTCGCAGGTGTCGCTGTCTCCGTCAAGCGATGAAGCTGCGTTCGTAGATCGTCCACCTCCACAGCCAGATCGGGCTGATCAGGATGGGCTGCCTGCTGCGCCTTGCGGAAGGCTAACTCCGCGAACACCTTGCGCTGTAGCTCGACGAAGCCGTGGGTCAGGAAGCCGCCCATGTAGCTCAGCATGTTGGCCGTCATGGCGAAGCCCAGGCCCACGGCGGCACCGTAGATGATGCCGTCGTGCACGCTGTCGATCTCATGGCGAAAGCGAAACATGATGACGATCAGCACCGCCCCTTTCACCAATTCCTCGATCACCGGCGCCAGCAGGCCCATGCGCACCGCCTCCACCGCGTCACGCCCCCACAGCTCGACGGGCAGGCGGAAGACTAGCACCACCACCAGGCCGATGGCGAAAGCTGGCCAGGCGCCCCAGAAGAAGGCCGACAGGACCAGGCGTAGCGGTTCTTTCTCGTAGCGGTCGGCATAGTAGAGCACCGCCAGATACAGGATGAAAATACAGAACCGGCCGGTAGTCTTCGGTCAACCCCTCAAGGTCGGCGGGCGAGAGCGAATTGGCCAGCGCGCTTGCGGTTGGCAGGAGGAGGCTAGAAACGACGACTACACAAGTAATCGTGATGGCGCCCAGCCCAAGAAGACCCTTCATCTCGACACCTCCCGGCAGGCCCGCCGCCCTGCGGTCGTCAAGGTCTGTCGTAACTTCGGAGGCGAATCACCCGTGGTTGCTGTGAATATTGTAGCAGATTCAGGCGTCGATATCAAGAGGGAATTTTCGGTTGGGCTGTGGTTCGTGCAGAGCGGTCAACTGCCTGCGGCAGATCGGCAGGCGTACGAAAAAGGATCGGCCCAGTCTGCCTGACCAAGCCGATCCTTGCCCGTGATATCGTTCACAGCCCACTGCGTGCTGCCCACCCACTACTGCTGCGTGATCGTGTACTCGTACAGCGCCTTCTCCGTGGTCACCGGGGCCAGGCCGCTAATAGCCAGGATGGCGTTCTTGCGCCGGCCCAGGTTCTCGACGGTCCATTGGGCGACGCCGTTCTCGTCCACAGGGATGCGGGTGATGATCGGATCCTGGCCGTCCTGCAGCTCGATGAGCTGTAACAGCCAGCCCTGGCGCAGGATGTTGTCGCTCAGGATCCAGCCCTCGCTGACCCAGCCCTCCGCGCCGCTCTCCATGTCGTCGAAGTAGTCAATCTCCGGGATGCTGACGTCGTCCACGAAGAAGCCGGGATAGTTGACCGCGTCGTCGGTGATGTACTGGAAGCGCAGTAGGACTTCTTGGTTGCCCGTGAACGCCGTCAGGTCAGCCGTCTGCTCGATCCATTGCGCGTTGCACGGGTCGCCCGGCTCGGTGCTGGTCGGGTCGCCGGAGCAGCCTGTCAGCGCCCAGCCGAAGCTGTTGCCGTTGGGGTTAGTGTCCACGGTGTTCTCGGTGGGGAGCGGTGTCCAGGTCTCGCCGCCGTCGGCCGAGGCCATCACGTAGCCGTAGTCCCAGTCGTCTTCGATGTCGTACCAGGTGTAGAAGCTCAAGGTCGCCGTGTCCACGCCGCTCAGGTCGAAGGCGCGCGTCAGGCGGGCATCGGAGTCGTCCTCACGATTGGCCCACCAGGCATACTGGCCGCTGTACGGCTCGTTGGAGGCCAGCCGGGTCGTGGTGGCGCCGCTGAAATCGATGGCCAGATTGCCCGTGCCGCGCAGCTCAACATAGTCTGTGGCGTACTGGCTCACGTCGCTCTCGATCTGGGCCGGGAAGCGGCGCAGGGAGAGGTCGCTCGCCATCGGCCGCAGGTCCAGGTCCCGGTAGCCATACTGGCCATCGGCCAGGCCAGGTTCATCCACCAGGTTGGCAACCACCCAATCGGCGAACACGTCGTCGAAGGTCAAACCCAGGCCTGCGCCCTCCAGGGCGTTGTTGAAGCCGTCAGCGCCGTTAGCATCTTCGGCGATTACGGCCTGCATCAGTTCGCTGCCAAAGCGTTCCAGGAAATAGGCCATAAAGAGGTAGGACGCGCCGTAGTGCTGGGTGCGGTTATTGGGATCGTCGCTCCAGGCGGTAAGCTGGGTGTCAGGCACCTGGCTAAAGACCGAGTCGGCGCCGCCTGTGTCGTAGCCGTTGAGTTGCATCGCCAGCTCACTCAGCCCTTCGTTGACCCAGGTAGTCTCGTTCTTGTCCTGATACCAGTGGATCATGTGTTGAAATTCGTGCGCCAATACTCCGTTGTAGAACTCTGTATTGGGCTCGGTGTTGTCGATGTTAATGTAGAACATCTCCCGCTCGTTGGAGAAGGGCTGGGCCAGGCTGCTGACCGCGTCAGCGCCGCTGAAATAGCCGGCGATGCCGCTGCCCAGTTGCACCGAGTGCAGGATGTGCAGCCGCGGATCGCTGTCGATGCCCGGGCTCCATTCGCTGCCGAAAAACTCGCGGTTGGTGGGGTAGGTCTCGTCGGCGAACTTGTCCGCCGCCCGCTGGATGTCCCGTTGGTCGTATCTGACCCCTTCCTCGACCCAGATGTAGAGCACGTCGTTCATGTAGACCAGGTTGGCGTCGATCTGTCCGTGCTCGCCCGTGTCCTCGTTGCTGACCCAGAAGGTGTCGTTGTCGCCCACGCGGTAGACCGGGGGCGTGTCCCACACCACTTCAGGAATCGGGCCAGTGCCGCGCATGCCCTCGGCCAAGGTGCGCAAATCGCGCGGGGGCACGACCGCCGCGTGCAGTTGCTGCTCCGTGAGGAAGCTGCTCTCTGCGGGCTCAGGCAGGGAGGAGCCTGGCTCCGGTGTGGCCATAGGAAGCTGGCTGGCCGGTGTGGACGCGGGCGTCGCAGCCAAAGTCGGCGACGCCTCCTGCACCTCGACCGTGACAACCGCTGGCAACTCCTGGCTGCTGTTGGCGCTCGACAGCCCGAAGAGCACGCCGCCGGCCGCAACCATGAACAGCAGGCAGCAGCAGAGTAGGACAACCACGCCGCCCAATATCCACCACACAATGTTGTTATTTCGTGACTCGTTCAATCTCTTGTCTCCTTGACTCTAGCCGCCCACACTGACTTGCACGGTGCATTGGCCAAAGTTGCCGGTGACATCGACCGTCACCAGGCGCAACTGATACTCGCCGGGGGGCAGTCCGGCGGGGTTCCACGTTCCCAGCGGTCCATTGACCACCGGCGCGTCACGGCGCAGATAGAAGCTGAAGTCGCCCGGCGCTCCCGCTGGCTTGAACTCGATCTTGAAATACTCGAAGTTATCGCTGCGAGCTGTGCCAATCAGGCTGATCGGGCCGTTGACTTGCTGGCCCGCGCCAGGTTCGATGATGATCGCGCTGCTGTCGGGGCATGAGGGCGGCAGGTCGGCCGGCGCCGTCGGAACCGGGATCGGCGTCGGCGTCGTCTCGTCCACCGGCGGCGGCGTTGACCGTGGCCGGGGCGTTTGCG
>JBFYTD010000155.1:0-5749 GCA_041300885.1 Anaerolineae bacterium
CATGACCAGCCCAAGCCAGCCCGCTCCCCACCCCATCGACCGCCTGTACCGCTTGGCAGCCAGCGATCGGGTGTTGGCGGTTGTGCTGGCCTTGACCGTGCTGGCGCTGCTGCTGAGCGTGTTGTTGCCACAGGCGCCGCCTGAGACGCCCTTACAGAGCACGGACCGCTGGCTGGCCGAGACCGCTAGCCGTTACGGCGGCCTAGCAGGCGTCATGCAAGCAGCCGGTCTGTTCGAGTTGTGGCGCGCGCCGTGGCTGTGGGCCCTGCTGGGGCTGCTGGCATTTATCCTGCTGCTGCGGCTGGGACTAGCCGCACACGACGCATGGCAGCGATTGCGCCAACCTGACCCGGCCGCCGTCGCCCACCAAGCCCAGCGCTGGCCGCTTCAGGCAGCCGTGACCATGACGACCAACGTCGATCTGGCCGCCGCCGAGTTGGCCGAGAACCTGCGCAGCGAGGGTTGGCAGGTGAAGAGTGCGATGACAGGCGATATTGGCCAAGCGGTGGCTGAGCGCAGCGTTTGGGGTGTGTTGGCCGGGCCGTTGCTTCCCTTGGGACTGCTCCTTGTGCTGGCTGGGCTGTGGCTGGGTCAATGGGCCGGTTGGCGCGAGGCAGGCATCGTCCTGGCCCCGGGCCAGTCGGTGCGGCTGATCCAGGACGACAGCCTGGTGTTGGCTGCACGGCCAGACGGCGCAGTGAATGGCGTCGTGGTGCAGCGTAACGGCCAGCCGGCCATTGATAGGACCTTCACTGCCTGGGGCACGGCGCGTGCGGCCGGCGTCTCGATCCGGCGCACCGGCGAGGGCCAGGCGCTGAACGTGACTGCCCGCAACGCATCCGGCGGCGCGGTGCAGCTTCAGCCGGTGGACCGGCGCGGCCCGCCGCAGAGTTCGTTGACCCTGGTGTTCGACCAACCGCGGGCCGAGCAGCTTTTCCTGGCCCCGGACAGTGAACTGGTGGTTAGCGTCGTTGCCTTCCCAGCGCTGCCCGAACGCGGTTTCAGCGGCCCCACCTTCCTGGTGCAGGCCTTTCCTGCCGGCCAGCAGGCGCCTATCACCAACCAGTTCATCGAAGGTAGCGCTGATCTGGCCATCGACGACGCCGTGTATTCCCTGGCCGCCGGCCACTTTGTAACCGTGGAGGTCAGCCGCAACCCCGGTCTGCCGCTGATGTTTGCGGGCGGTGGGTTGGCCTTGGCGGCAGCCCTATTGGCGTTGTGGCGGCCGGCTGGCCGGCTTTCGTTGACGATCCAGCGCCAGCGTCATGGCGCTGGGGTGACAGCCCATCTGCAAGCCTCGCCGCTATGGCGGCAAGCGCCTCAGTGGCTGGCGGCCTGGACCACCACCTACAGCCGGGAGAATGCACCTTTGCCTCCTTCTTCCTCTGAAAAGAAGTCGGCGTGAGGGCGCTGCCTGCTCAAAGGACAAACAACCATGACCGAGACTCTACGTCCTATCATCATCGGCGTGGCCGGCGGCACCGGCTCGGGCAAGACGACGGTCGCTTTTGCCATCCTGGAGAAAGTCGGCTGGAATCGCATCGCGTTGATACAGCACGACTCCTACTACTATGACGCCTCGAATTTGCCGCTGGAAGAGCGCGCCCGGCTGAACTTCGACCACCCTGACGCACTCGAAACGCCCCTGCTGGTCGAGCATCTCAAACTGCTGCGCAGCGGCCGGCCGGTGCAGATCCCCACCTACGACTTTCGCACCCACACCCGCCTGGCTGAGACCCGCCTGGTCAACCCGGAGCCGGTAATCCTGGTGGAGGGCATCCTGATCTTCGCCGAGCCCGCGCTGCGCGAGCTGTTCGACGTCAAGATTTTCGTCGACGCCGACGCTGACATCCGCTTCATGCGCCGCCTGGAGCGCGACCTGAAGGAGCGCGGCCGCTCGCTGGACTCGGTGGTGGAGCAGTACATGAACACCGTGCGCCCCATGCACCTGGAGTTCGTTGAGCCCAGCAAACGCTACGCTCACGTCATCATCCCTGAGGGCGGCCACAACACCGTCGCGCTGGACATGGTGGTGGCGCGGGTGCAGACGTTGTTGGGCAAGTAGACAAGTAGGCAAGTAGACAAGTAGGCAAGTAGACAAGTAGGCAAGTAGACAAGTAGACAAGTAGACAAGGAATAGGTTTGGCACATGGTAACATTGGGACAGGTTGGTTTGGGCTATTGGGGCCCGAATTTGTTGCGTAATTTCAATGGGCTGGCGCAGGCGCGGGTCAAGGTGTGCTGCGATCTGGACGAGGCTGCGCTGCGACGGGTCGGCAGCCAGTACCCCGGCATGGCAATCACGACGGACTACGGCGAGCTGCTGGACGACCCCGAGGTTGAGGCGGTGGTGGTCACTGCGCCCACGCCGGCTCATTATGGACTGGCCAAGGCCGCGTTGCTGACCGGCAGACATGTCTTCGTGGAGAAGCCGATTGCCCTGGCGGTCAGCGAGGCTGAGGAGTTGGTTGCCCTGGCTGAGACTCGCGGACTGGCGTTGATGGTCGGCCACCTGCTGATGTACCACCCGGCCGTCGCGCGGCTCAAGCAGATGGTGGACGGCGGCGAGCTGGGCGAGGTCTATTACCTGTACGCCAGCCGGCTGAACCTGGGCCAGGTGCGGCGCAGCGAGAACGCGATGTGGAGCCTGGCGCCGCACGACATCTCAGTGGCGCTACATCTGCTGGGCGAGGCGCCGGAGGCCGTGGCCGCCCAGGGCCTGACCTATCTCCAGCCTGGCATTCCCGACACCGTCTTCTTGACCCTGCGCTTCGCCAGCGGCCGCGCGGCTCACATCCACGTCAGCTGGCTGGACCCCCACAAGGTGCGCCGTATCACCGTGGTCGGCAGCCAGAAAATGGCCGTCTTCGACGACGTGGACAGCACCGAAAAGCTGCGCATCTACGACAAGGGGGTGCAGCGCCCCACCTACGACAGCTACGGCGACTCGCTGAACCTGCGCTTTGGCGACATCTCCATCCCGCGCGTTGACATGCGCGAGCCGCTGCGCCTGGAATGCCAGCACTTCATCGACTGCATCGTGAATGGCCAGACGCCGCTGAGCGATGGCCGCAACGGCGTGCAGGTGCTGCGGGTGCTGGATGCCGGGCAGCGCTCGCTGGAGCGAGGTGGGGAGCCGGTGGTTTTGGAGAGGAGCTGAGAGGAGCTGAGAGGAGCTAAGAGAAACTCGGAGGAACTGAGAGGAACTGAGAGGAACTCAGAGGAACTCTTGCTCGGGCCGGTCTTTGCGCAGCACCCCGGAGTGGGCCGACCGAGCCCGCCGGTTCACAACCTTTGCTCGGGCCGGTCTTTGCGCAGCACCCCGGAGTGGGCTGACCGAGCCCGTCGAGCACACACCAGTGAATTTGAGGTAATGGCATGACAAGCGAGTCAACTCGCGATTTTCAATGGATCGATCCGTCGGCAGCGATTGGGGCTGGCTGCTCGCTGGGCTTCGGCGTGGTGATCGAGGCCGGCGCGCGGCTGGGGCCGGGGTGCAGCGTCGGCCACCATGCGGTGATCCATGCAGGCGTGCAACTGGGCGCGGGCTGCCGCGTCGAGGACCACGCCGTGCTGGGACGCCGGCCGCGGCCTGCACCCACCAGCACAGTCAAGGTCCCCAAGGACCTGCCCCCGTTGGTGGTGGGCGATGGGACCAGCATCGGCACCGGCGCGGTGGTGTACACCGGCACGACCATCGGCAGCCAGTGCCTCGTCGGCGACCTGGCTTTCGTGCGCGAGCAGGTGCAGATCGGCGATCGGGTAATCGTCGGCACACACGTCACGATCGAGAACACCGTCAGCATCGGCGACAACGTCAAGATGCAGACCGGGGCCTATATCACGGCCTGGACCATCATCGAGGCCGACTGCTTCATCGCGCCCTGTGTGGTCACAACCAACGACAACTACATGGGCCGCACCGAGCGGCGTTTCGCCGAGCGCGGCGGTGCGGTGATCCGCCGCGGCGCGCGCGTTGGCGCAAACGTAACCCTGTTGCCCAACGTCGAAGTCGGTGCCGAAGCTTTCGTGGCCGCCGGCTCGGTGGTGTCTCGCCCTGTACCGCCTGCGACCCTGGTCATCGGCAGCCCTGCCAAGGCGCGCCGCTCTGTGCCGGAAGACGAGTTTGTCGAGGCGCAGGGGAAGTAGACAAGTAAACAAGTAGACAAGGAAACAAGGAAACAAGGAAACAAGGAAACAAGGACATGATCCCCATTCTTGACCTGAAAACACAATACGAGCAACTGCGCGACGAGATCGCTGTCGCACTGCAAGGCGTGCTGGACAGCGGCGCGTTCGTGCTGGGGCCGGACGTCAAGGCCCTGGAACAGGAGGTGGCCGACTACTGCCGCTGCCGCCACGGCGTGGGCGTGGCCTCGGGCACCGACGCGCTGCGCCTTTCCCTGGCGGCGCTGGGTGTCGGCGCAGGCGACGAGGTGATCACAACCCCCTTCACCTTCGTCGCCACAGCCAACACCATCAGCCACAGCGGCGCACGGCCGGTGTTCGTGGACATCGACCCCGCCACCTACAACCTGGACCCGGACGCCGTGGCCGCCGCGGTCACGCCGCGCAGCAAGGCCATCGTGCCGGTGCATCTCTACGGCCAGCCGGCCGACATGGACGCCATCATGGCCATTGCCGAGCAACACGGCCTGGCAGTGATCGAGGACGCGGCCCAGGCCATCGGCGCGGAATATAAAGGCCGGCGCGCGGGCAGCATCGGCCACGTGGGCTGCCTCAGCTTCTATCCCACCAAGAACCTGGGCGCCTACGGCGACGCGGGCATGGTGGTCACCAACGACCCAGCCTTGGCCGACAAGCTGGACGTGCTGCGCCGCCAGGGAGGCAAGACCAAGTACTTCCACGAGGTGCTGGGCTTCAACAGCCGGCTGGATACCATGCAGGCTGCCATTCTGCGGGTGAAATTGCGCTATCTGGAGCGCTGGCAGGAGGGACGCCGCGAGGCGGCCTGCCGCTACGACGGCCTGTTGGCTGCTGCCAGCGTCCCCGTCGTCACACCCTACGTCCGGCCCGACGTGCGCCACGTCTACCACCAGTACACCATCCGCGCGCCCCAGCGCGACGCGCTGGCCAAACACCTGCACGAGCGCGGCGTCAGCACCATGATCTACTACCCGCTGCCGCTGCACCTGCAAGGGCTGTACCGTGACCTGGGCATGGCCGAAGGCGCGCTGCCCCACGCCGAAGCCGCCGGCCGCGAGGTGCTCTCCCTGCCCATGTTCCCCGAGCTGACCGAGGCGCAGCAGGAGGAGATTGTGGCGGCCGTGGCGGAGTTTTACCGGTAAACAAGTACACAAGTAAACAAGTAGACAAGGTGGCGTCACTTCCGGCTTTGTCTACTTGTCTACTTGCCTACTTGTCTACCTCTTTCACCATGAACATCCTCACCATCGTCGGCGCGCGGCCGCAGTTTATCAAGGCCGCGCCGGTCAGCCAGGCGCTGCGGGCGCGGCATCGCGAGGTGCTGGTGCATACTGGCCAGCACTACGACGCCGCCATGTCAGACGTCTTTTTCGCCGAACTGGGCATTCCTGAGCCGGACATCAACCTGGGCATCGGCTCCGGCAGCCACGGCCAGCAGACCGGCCGCATGCTGATGGCTATCGAGGAGGTGTTGCTGGCCGAGCGGCCCGACTGGGTGCTGGTCTACGGCGACACCAACTCGACCCTGGCCGCGGCGCTGGCGGCCGTCAAGCTGGGCGTGCCGGTTGCCCACGTGGAGGCC
>JBFYTD010000156.1:0-5736 GCA_041300885.1 Anaerolineae bacterium
TGGAGTATCTGATGGACGAGAGCGCTGAGGTGGGGCTGATGGAGCCGGCCGAGCAGCTCTTTATCGAAAACATCTTCGACCTGCGCCAGCGCACGGTGGGCCACGTGATGACGCGGCGCAAGCAGGTCGTGGGCCTGCCCATAACTGCCGACGAACAAGAGACCCTGCGCTTCGTTTGCCAGGAGCGCCACTCGCGCTATCCCGTCTACGGCAAGGGGCTGGACGACATCGCCGGCGTGTTGCACGTCAAGACTCTGGCCCGCCAACAGGCCAACCGTGATAGCCAACCCTTTGACCTGCGCCAGCTTGCGCGTCCCGTGGCCTACGTGCCCGAATCGCTGCCCCTGGACCAGATGTTAACCCGTTTCCGCCGCGACCGCCGCCAACTGGCCATTGTGGTGGATGAATACGGCGGCACAGCCGGCCTGGTGACGCTGGAGGACATCATCGAAGAGGTAGTAGGCGAAATCCTAGACGAGTTCGACCAGGAGATTGCGCCGCTGGAGCGGCTGGGCGAGGGCCTGCTGCGGGTGCGCGGCGACCTGCTGGTGGACGAGTTGAATCAGCTGTGCGACCTGGAGCTGGCGCACCCCGAGGCCGATACCGTGGGCGGCCTGGTGATGGCCAGCCTAGGCCGCGTCGCCGAACAAGGGGACAGCATCGCCGTCGACGGCGTCACGCTGGAGGTCGAGACTGTGGAGGGGCTGACGGTGCAGACGGTGCTGGTGTGGTTGCCAGCGGCAGAAAATGCTAACGATGCAGGATGATGTGGGATAGGTGATTCGCGTGTTTTGGGATCTTGACAAATGCCACCCCTGGGGTTACAAGAGACGAAATGGGCGATGAAAGTCTCCGGGAATTGGAGAGTCACCTTCAGGTTCGAGAACGGAGACGCTCATCAGCTAGATTATGAGGATTATCATTGACTATGAGCACCAGGAATAGACCGCCGGCGCATCCCGGCCGCATTTTAAAGAACCTATATTTGTCGCCCCTGGGGGTAACGAACACGCAGTTGGCCGAGACTCTGGGGGTTTCGCGCAAGGCGATTTCGGCCATTGTCAACGAGCGCAAGTCGGTCACTCCTGAGATGGCTCTACGGTTGTCGCGCGCATTTCCTAACACGTCACCGGAGTTCTGGCTGAATGTTCAGCGAACTTACGATCTTTGGCATGCAGCCAGACACTCAACGGATTGGCAAGGGATTCAGTCACTGATGGTGGTGGAACCGCTCGCAGGTTCAATTGCTTAGGAGCTGTTCTTCAAACGCGGATGCCTTTGATACCATGAGGGTTGATACGAAAGGACGCCAGGCTCGCTCGCGTCGGGCTGTGGCAGCAATCGCCTTGCTCTTGATCCTGTGTGGGCTGCTTGTGCTGGGCGGGGCCGTAGTGCAGCCGCGTCTGGCCGCTGCCGCCGAACAACTGCTGCGCCTGCGCGCCTGGTTCGCCGACCCGGCGGCCAACCCGGAGTGGACGGTGCTGGCCGGCGTGCGCTGCCAGCCCGACGCGCCAATGCTGCTGCCCACGGCTGGCTACATCGGCTTCGGCTGGGACGACAGCTTCCGCCCCGGCCACCGCCACAGCGGCTACGACATTTTCAGCCCTGCGCGCGCGGTCAACGTCACGCCGGTGATCGCGGCCTACGACGGCTACCTGACCCGTGAGCCGGGCTGGCGCAGCTCGCTGATTCTTCGCCACCCCGACTTCCCCGCCATCGTGCCCGGCGAACAGATCTGGACCTACTACACCCACATGGCCTCGGCCGACGGCAGCCAGTCCTTCATCGCGCCGCAGTTCCCACCTGGCACGAGGGAGCTGTTCGTGCCAGCCGGCACGCTGCTGGGCTACCAGGGCAATTGGTCAGGCAACGCCGCCAGCCCCACCGGCATCCACCTGCACTTCTCCATCGTCAAGTCCACCCCTGGCGGCAGCTACGCCGACGAGACCGACATCAGTAACACCTACGATCCGGGGCCGTTTTTGGGCGTCAGACGCAACGCGGCCGGCGTGCTGGTCTGCGGCGGCGCTTGATGAACTCGACGACGCGCTGTATGACGCCCAGCGTGCGGGGCACGTAGCTACTCTCATCGTTCACTTCTCAGTGTAAGAATACACACGCCGTTCAGTCAGTCGTCTGAGGAGATCATACCACAAACAGCCGCCGTTTACGCACTCCCGTCCACCACCGCGATCTCCTCCTCCGTCAACCCATAGAGCCGATACACCACATGGTCGATCAGCCGGTCGCTGCGCTCGATCTGGTCGCATGTGGGAGAAACCGGAGGAGTCGGTTATACTTGTTGCCATATCGCCGTTCGCAGAACGGTGACGCATCAACATCTGAGCCATGTGAGGCGTCCTATGACAACGACTGCGCTGCAACGACAGTTCATCCGCAACGCAAGAGGCAACCCCATCGGCGCTATCCTGCCACTCGACGATTATGCGCGCGTTGCATCCTTGCCTGGCGACAGCGAGATGACGGACGAGGATACGATCAAGCTACAACAGATCGAATACGCCGCCAGAGGTCCCCTCTTCCTGGCCGATCTGCGTGAGACAATGGCCGCCTACGAAGTGGCTGACGCCCAGTGGTGGGAGCCTGGGGAATGACCTACCAATGGCATGTGTTCCTGGCCTTGCTCGATCCCGTGAAAGGTTCCGAACAAGCCGGTAAGCGACCCGTTAAGGTGGACGGGCTGATGGCCACACCGGGATGGGATGAGATGATGGTGCGTTCAGAGGCGCCAGCGGCCGTGACCGCTGGCGCCCGGCTGATACCCGGAAGCCCCCCAGGTCTCCCGGCATGGAGGTAACTCGGCCAGCCTAACGCTGGCCGAGGCATCTCTTGCTTTGTCCCCCTCGGATGGAGCCGCCGAGGCAACCCGGTCGATCTTTAGGTATCAGCACGCTCACTGTACCATGCGGTTGCTACGGAATTGCTACCTGGCAGCCAGATTGCGAAAATAGCGAAATCTGCAGTCTTGACTTTGCGATGGCAGGCGGGTAGAAGGCGTAACAGTAACACCTTAGTGTCCGGCGCCCATGGCTTAAACCGGGTGATGTCGTCACGGTCGAGTTTCCTGGCGTCGAAGGGGTCAAACGCCGCCCGGCTATAGTGGTGTCAACCGAACTCCATCATCGCACATGACCTGACATCATCTTGGGCCTGCTGACCAGCCAGGTGATCAACACAACTTTGCCTAGCGATCACGTCCTTCGGGATTGGGCAGCGGAGAAATTGAACAAGCCGTCCGTATTCCCCACCTTTCTGTCAACTATGCCAGCCACAGCGTTCACGGTCATTGGACGCCTGTCCGACAGCGATTGGCAGGCCGTGCAACGCTGTTTGCAAGCATCATTGGCAGTTATCCCCTAGCGGGTTGATGGGCGGGCGCCTAAAGCATATCCATCTCGGCCTCTACGTCGCGGCGGCGCTGCAGCACCATGCGCAGGCCACTGGCGTTGCCCAGGCGGCGATAGTGCTCGAGCAGCCAGGCGGTCGCTTCCTGGTCCAACGGTTCGGTCCGGTGGATGATCTCCCACAGATCGGCCGCGCTAGCTTGGACCTGTTCAGCGCGCGCCAGGCAGCGTAGCCCAAATAGCCAGCGCTGGCGTAAGCTTTCACGCGCCGGCTCGATCAAGGATGCGGGGAGATGTGACTCGTCGGGCAGCAGCCCCTCCGGCGCATAGAGCGCCACCGCTTGCTGCCAGCAGGCCAGGCCCTCTGGCCGGCGTCCCTCCCGCAGCAGCGCCTCGGCCTGGCCTGCCAGCGCCTCGAACTGCCACACATCCACCCACACCTCGTCCGGCCGCAGCCTGTAACGCTCGCCTTCATACGCCACAAAGCGGTCGTTGCCGCGCGGGCCGGTTGGATCCAGCACCCGGCGCAGGGTGGACAAGTAGCTGCGTAAAGCCGACAGGCTACTGCGCTCGGCCTCGGCATCGAGCGCAGACCCCAACGGCCAGAGCGCGTCGATGAGTTCGATTTGCGTTGCGCCAGCCAGGCGGCGCAGCGCCAGCCAGGCCAACAGCGAGCGCGTCTTGGTCGAGCGCCAGACCTCGGACGTGTTGGGCAGGGTCACGCCATCCCGCACGACCCGCATGGGGCCGAACAGATAGATCCGCAGCGGCGCTGGCTCCGGTGACGCTGCGTTGACCTGGAGCGGCGGCGCAGGAGTCCAGCGCGCACTGGCCTCTTGGGCCACGGCAGCGGGGCGCGCCAGCAGATTGATCAGATACGCGCCGCCGCTGGCAATACCCGCGGCCAGCACAGCCAGGGTCCACACCGGCGCGCTCAACCAGTCCCAGGCCAGGTCCAGGATTACGGCAACGATCAGCAAGACGAGCCACGCCAGGACGCGCCAGCCCGCCTCAGGAAAGCGCACGCCGGTCTCTTCTTCCTCCAGCGCCAGGAACAGGCGCAACCCCACCAGCGCGGCCAACAACGTCAGCGGCTGACCCGGCAACACACCAATCTGGTAGCGGTCCATCAAGGTCAGGATGTGGAGGCTAAGGCTGCCGGCCACCATCAACACCACCACCCAGACGATGTAACGGCGCAGAATTCCGCGCTTGGGTTCGGCAGCTTTGACGGATGTGCTCACATAGAGCACGGCCACTGACGCAGCAGCGAGTGCACCCGTGACCACGGCCAGCCGATCTTCAGGCGGGCAGCTGATTCTGGGCAGCCCGTGGGCGTCAAAGCAGTGACGCGGCACATCAGGTTGCAGGATCCCCAGCAGCCAGATCGTGTCGAGCACCATGCGGACGACGATGAAGGCAACGAGCGCCCACTCCCACAGCTCCAAACGCCTGTCGCGCAACAGAAAGTTGAGCAAGAGCGCCGCCAGCACCGTCAGGTTTGCTCCTTGAACAGCAATCACCTGCCAGGCCAGGCCGGCCTGCACGGATATGCCCGGCTGGTAGAGGACGACGTCAGCCAGATAGTATACGATCAAGCCTGCCATCACCCCGATGAAAGTCCACGTAACCGCCTGGCGCGGCCGCCGGATCAAGACAAACATGATCATGCCGGCCAGCAAGGGCAGCGTCAGCAGTGAGAAGACGACAGACAATTCAGTGGACATGCCGTGCTTGATACAGAGGAAGTTGCGAGCAGTGAAAGCGGTTAGCTGGCCATTGTTCCAGGGTAACGCCGACTCTAGCACAAGACCACGCGATCGACAATATCGCGGGAGTCGTGGTCCCACAGCAGCGCCGATAATCGCCTGCTGTGCGTTTTTGCCAAGGTGGTGTAAAATCAGACCATGTCCCTCAGTGAATTCTCCGTGCAACGCTCGTGGACGTCCGATCGCAACAGCCCGCTGCGCTGGCTGTGGTCGCACATCCGGCGCAACTGGATCTGGGTGATTGGCGTTTTTGCGGGCGCGTTGGCCAACGCGGCGCTGGCCGGCGTAGCTCCGCTGCTTTTCGGCGAGGCCTTCAACGTTATGCAAGCTGACCCCGGCAACACGCCGGCGCTGTTGGCTATCTCCTTTTTGATCGCCGCCAGCCAGATCATCCGCGGGCTGACCCAGGTGGGCCGCAACTTCTCCAGCGAGATCCTCGGTCAGCGTATGGAGCGGGACGCGCGCGACGAGATCTACGGCAGCCTGATGGGCAAGAGCATGTCCTTCCACGATTCGCACCCCACGGGCGACCTGATGGCGCGCGCCACCAACGACGTGCGCGAGATCAACCTGATGTTCAACCCCGGCCTGAACCTGGTGAT
>JBFYTD010000157.1:0-5730 GCA_041300885.1 Anaerolineae bacterium
AGACCGACGTGCAGATCGGCGGCACCGACCAGCTCTTCAACATCCTCGTCGCCGGCCGCAAGCTGCAACAGGCCATGGGTCTGCGACCCCAGGTGGCTGTCATCGTCGACATCCTACCCGGCACCGACGGCGAGATCAAGATGAGCAAAAGCCTGGGCAACGACATCCCGATCCTGGCTGAGCCGGCCGACATGTACGGCAAGGTGATGTCGATCCCCGACCACGCCATGCCGCTCTACTTCAAACTGGCGACGCGCTTCCTGCCCGCGCAGGTAGCTGAGGTCGAGCAGGCGCTGAGGGACGGCACCCGCCACCCGCGCGACCTGAAGATGGAGCTGGCGCGCGAGATCGTCAGCATCTTCCACGGCGACGAGGCGGCCGCGGCCGCCGAAGAGTACTTCCGCACCGTCTTCCAGCAGCGCGAGCTGCCCGACGACATGCCCGAGGTGCGGCTGGACAGACCGGTAGCGTTGTTGGCGCTGATGACTGCCCACGGACTGGCAGCCAGCAACAGCGAGGCGCGCCGGCTGGTGCAGCAGGGCGGCGTCAAACTGGACGGCCAGACGATTAGCGACATCAAGCTGGAGCTGGTTCCCGCGGCCGGCGAACAGGTGCTGCAGGTCGGCCGACGCAAGTTCGTCAAATTGATCGGCTGAGCCGGACAGATCCAACAAAAACGGGAGTTGGCCCTTTGCGGCGCCAACTCCCGTTTTTGTTGCCGGCAACCGGGTGTGAGCAATGCCGTCTAGTCCCGGCTGATCACCGTGGTCGAGTCGTCCAGCCCGGCCAGGCTCATCCTGGTGTCACCCAACGGCGACAGCAGCCTGATCTGCGCGCTGTCGACCAGCAGGAAGCCGCCTGGCAGCGGCATCACGTCTGGCCGGCCTGAGGTTTGGATGGTCGTCAGCGGCGTCCCGTTCAAATCGAAAGTCGCCACCTGGCCATCCAGCGTGGCGATGAGTCGCCCTTCCACCACCTCGACGTCTGCGCCCGGCAGACGAATGGCAGCCGCCGCCGGCTGGCCGTCCAGTGTCAACAGGCGGATCACCTCGTCGTCGGCGATGACCAGGCGATCTTCGCCAAAGGCTACGGCGCCCCGTCCTGCAGTGGCGATGTTTGCTATCGGCTCACCGGCCCGGCTATAGATGCCAGCCCACGTATCGTGGACCACAACCAGGCTGTTGCCGTTGTAAGCCACCTCTGCATCGGCCGGCTCAGGCATGGTCAAGGTCACCTGGCTACCGTCGGCGTCGAACAGCCGGATGCCGCCGTCGTCCCGCACGCAGATCCACCCATTGATGGCAGTCACTGCGGCAGTACCGGCGGTGGTGACACGAGCCAGTGAGCTTCCATCCAGCGCGAACGCCTCGATCCAGCCAGGGTGCGTCACCACGACCCGTTTCCCTACCACGGAGGCGCTGCCCTGGTCCGAAAGGCCGATGAGCGCGCCGGTCTCGCTGCCATCAGCCCTGAAGAAACGCACCGAGGCATCGTCGATCAGCGCCAGGCGCCCGGCCGCGGACTGCACGGCCGCCTGGCCTGATGTGGCGGCGTTCAACACCTGCCTGCCATCCAGCCGATAGGCGCCCACCCAGCCGTCTGCCGTCAGCACGATCAAATCGTTGACGATCGCAGGCTTGACCGGACCTGGCGTGTTGATGTTGATCAGGGACTGGCCTGCGGCGTCGTACAAGGCAACGTAGGTGTCGTGGCTGATCACAACACGGTCCTGGCCGAATACCACCATGCCGTCCGGCGAAGCAGGCATGGTCTGCCCGACCTGGTTGCCGCCCGGCCCGAAAACGCGAGCATGCTGGCCATCGACGACAAGAGTCTTATTGCCAGAGAACTGAACCGAGGCTGGACCGGTCGTGTCCAGCGCGGCCACCTTGACACCGTCACCCCGGTACAGCTCCATATAGGTGTCATGAACGACGGCGAAGGCAAGCTCCGACGGCTGCGCCGCCTGTGGAACCGGCGCCGCAGCCGCTGCTGCGGCCGGCGTCTCAGTTGGCGCGGCAGCGGCCGACGCGTCAAGACCCACACGAATGCCCGCGTCGGCTATCCGGGTGACGATAACCGTCCGCTCGACGACGACCTCGACCTCGACGATCTTCTCCACTTCGACGACTTGGGTAACGATCCTCTCCACCGTCTGTGGCTCTGGCTGGGGGCACCCCGCCAGCAACAACGCCGCAGCAGTCAAAGCAAGCGCCAACCCTATCAGCCAACGTTTGGACATGACACACCTCCGCACAATGCAGCAGATGCCAGGGACAGCTAATCCCGGCTGATCACCGTCGTCGAATCGTCGAGCCCGGCCAGGTTCATCCATGCGTCGCCGCGAGGCGAGAGCAACCTGACCTGTGCGTCGTCGACCACCAGCAGCCCGCCCGGCAGCGGCACCACCTCCGGCCGGCCCGCGGTCATGCCTGTCGCCAGCGGGGTCCCGTTCAAATCGAAAGTCGCCACCTGCCCATCCAGCGCGGCAACTAGGCGGCCGTCGAGAATCTGAATCTCCGCGCTTGGCAGGCGAATAGCAGCGGCCGCCGGCTGGCCATCCAGTGTCAACAGGCGGATGACCTCGTCATCGGCGACGGCCAGGCGACCATCTCCGGAGGCCAGGTCCGCCCGTCCAGCCGTGGCAATGTTGGCCAGCGGCTCGCCAGATTGCCTGTAGATGCCGACCCAATCGTCGTGGACGACGATCACTCTGTCGTAGTGGTAGGCGACCTCGGCGTCGCCCGGCTCGGGCAAGGACGCGGTGATCTGGCTGCCGCCGGCGTCGTACAGACGGATGCCGCCATCGTCCCGCAGGCAGATCAAGCCGTTGGCATCTGTCGCCGTCGCAGCGCCGGCAGTGGCGATGCGCGCCACTACGCTCCCGTCAGGTGCATACACATCGGTCCAGCCAGGATGCGTCACCACCACCCGGTCGCCAATCACCGAGGCGCTGCCCTGGTCGGAAAGGCCGATGGGCGCGCCGGCCTGGCTGCCGTCGGCGCGGAAGAAGCGCACCGAGACGTCGTCGATCAACGCCAACTGGCCCGCAACCGTCTGCAAGCTCGCCTCACCAGACGTTGCCACGTTCATGACTTGCCCGCTATCCTGGCGATATCCGCCTACCCAACCATCACCCATCAGTAGGATCAGGTCATTTGTCACGACAGGCCTGGCCGGGACAGGCGTGTTGATGTTGATCAGGGGGTGGCCCGTCGCATGGTATAATGCTGCATACGTGTCGTAGCTGATCACCACCCGATCCAGGCCGAAGGCCACCGTGCTGTTGGGCGAAACCGGCATGGCCTGGCCGGCCGGGCTGCCGTTCGAGTCGAAGAGGCGCACCTGCTGCGTATCGATCACCGCAGCCTTGTCGCGTGCGAACTGCACCGTTGCCGGGCCGATGGTGTCCACAACCGCCGCCCGGACGCCGTCGTTACGAAACAGCTCCACATAGCTGTCGTGGACCACGGCAAAGGACAGAACAGGAGTGAACGGCGCCGGCATAGCCGGCGCTGCGGCTGGCTCTGCAGGAGCAACAGCGGCCTCTTCGAGCACAACAACCGTCTGCTCGACGACCTTCTCGACTTCCTTGAGCACAGTCACATCCGACTCTGCGGCCGGCGCCTCCCCGGGCGTTAGTTCAGCGCCGCCCCCACAGGCTTCAAGCAGAATCGCCACGATAACCAAACCGATGAACAGCCCTGCCAGACGCCAATTAACCATAACACACCTCCATATCACCCACTGAGAGCTGAAAACAAACAGCTACCCAACTCCCTTAGAGTATAGCACGTTTCAGACTGCTTCGCAATAGGTACATTATTCACAAAACCTGCACGACGTACTTCCGTGCGTTGACAATCCGGCGGTTTCGCACTACAATAGCGCCATGCATCTGACCCAGCCACAACAGACCCTGCCAGGAGGTCTCCGCCCATGAAACGACTGCTGGTCAACCTGACTTTGTTTGCTGCCGCAGCAGTGGCCGCCACGAGCTTCGCGGCCGGCGCGGCGGCCGTCTGGCTGGTGTCGCGCCGTTTGGGCCGGGGTCGTCAGGACGAGTTGGCCCGCGCGCAGCGTGAGCTGGCCAGCCAGCGGGCGCGTGCGATGGATGCCGAGCGCCAACTGGCCATGCTGACCGCGCCGGCGGCAGCGCCAGTCCGGAGCCGCGGCGTGGTCGCCAGCAATGGCTTTGTCGGCGTCGATGCCCTGATGACGGAGGCCGCGGCCGCGGCGGTCGATCTGGACGCCGCAGCCGACGCCCAGGCGTTGGACGAGTTGCTGATCGAGAACGACCTGCCCCTGGCGGAGGTCGAGGTATTGCAGGCCGGCGCGGACTCTGCGCAGCCAGCCGAGCAAGACCTGACGCAGATCGATGGCATCGGACCGGTCTTCGCCGGCCGCCTGCGCGAGCACGGCATCGTCACGTTTAGCCGTCTGGCCGAGACCAACGCCGCCGCGCTGGCCGAGATCATCCAGGCGCCCGCCTGGCGCCAGCCTGACTTCAGCGCCTGGATCAACGAGGCTGCCGGCCGCGCCGCCCTTACCCCATAGCCCTACCTTACCCAGCGTCTTTTTGCGCTGATCACAGGCGGGCCAGGGGACCCGCCTGTTTTTTTGTGCAGTTTTCTGCCGTCATAGAGAAACCAGGTTTTTGCTTCGCAGACCATGCGCAAGAAAAACCCGGGGTCTGATCCATACAGCGACGAATCTGGCCTGACAATCCGTTTAACCTGGGAGTGCGCAGGCTCGTTTGTTCCGTTGTATTCCATGGAGGTATACCATGACCGTTGCCTCGTCCCACCAACCTCCGCCGCTGAACGACAAGCTGGCGTCTTACGACCTCAAACAGGCCGTGGACGACAACCGGCTGGCCGGGCTGTGGCGCTTGATCAGCGGCTTTCACTGGACATTCATCGGCGCGACCGTGGCGCTGGGCTTTGCCGCGCTGGCCAAGACGCTGGCCTACTTCGTCTTTCGCGATTTCGTGGACGACGTACTGGGCCAGCCCGCCAAGGCCAACCTGGTGCCGCTGATCGCGCTGAGCTTCATCGGCCTGGCGCTGCTGGAGGGCGGCTTCACCTTCCTCAGCGGCCGCTGGGCTGCGCGCACGGCCGAAGGCACGGCCTATCGCCTGCGCAACTACCTGTTCGACCAGATCCAGCGCCTGCCCTTTACCTTTCACGACCGCACCTCCACCGGCGAGCTGATCCAGCGCTCCACCTCGGACGTGGATCACATCCGCCGCTTCCTGGCCGACCAGGCGACGGCCGTCGGCCGCGTGGCGATGCTGTTCATCGTCAACTTCGTCGCCATCCTGCTGCTCAACTGGCAGTTGGCGCTGTTCTCGGTGATCGTGGTCCCGCTGGTGCTGCTGATCTCGCTCTGGTTCTTCCGCCGCATCTCCAAGGCCTACGAGGCCTACCAGGAGCAGGAAGCGACGCTCTCGACCACGCTGCAAGAGAACCTGACCGGCGTGCGGGTGGTGCGCGCCTTTGCCCGCCAGGACTACGAGCGCCAGAAGTTCGAGAAGGACAACTGGGAAAAGTACCGCCGCGGCCGCTGGCTGTTGATCAACCACTCGCTCTACTGGCCGACCACCGATATCATCTCTGGCCTGCAGATGCTGGCCGGCTTCACCTTCGCTGCGCTGCTGGCCATCGACGGGACGATCAGCGTGGGCACCTACCTGGCCTACCACCAACTGGTGATCTGGATCATCTGGCC